>JAHFZE010000201.1 GCA_020854785.1 Methanomethylovorans sp. | reverse complement strand
TGGGAAGATAACGGATATGAAACAACTTATACATTATGCAACAATGGCTCCTTCGGGACATAACACACAGCCTTGGAAGTTCAGAATACAGCAGCAAATGATCTGTATCTGTCCAGACCTCTCAAGAAGACTTCCGGTGGTTGATCCTTTTGAAAGGGAGTTATACATAAGCCTGGGATGTGCAGTGGATAATCTGGTAATAGCTGCCCGGCATACAGGCCATACAGCATCCGTGGGGAAAACTTTAGAAGATGGCACGGTCCCTGTGAAGATCGGACCTGCCGATGGAACGCCTGACAATGAAGGCCTTTTCGATGCCATCCCAAAAAGACAGAGCACACGCAGGCAATATGATGGTAAGCCCATTCCGGAAGATGATATGGAAAGACTTGCATCTTTGCCTTTGGAGCAAGGAGTTGCAGTGCTTTTTGTGACAGATCCCAAAAAGACAGAGGCCATCATATCACTTGTAAGGGAAGGCAACCACATCCAGATGCATGACAGGGATTTCATGCAGGAGCTAATCTCCTGGATAAGGTTCAACGAAACTGAAGCAGACAGGTTTCGTGATGGTCTTAGCTCTAAGGCCTCTGGGAGCCCTTCAGTACCTCGCTTTATCGGCAAGTTCTTTATGAGATATCTTTTGAACGCCGACATCCAATCAAAAAAAGATGAGAAGTACATCAGAAGCTCATCTGCATTGATGGTCTTGCTATCGGAAAACAATGACAGGGATTCCTGGATCAGAACAGGGCGCAGTTTTGAAAGGCTGGTATTGTGTGCCACAAGTCTCGGTATAAAGAATGCACATATCAATCAGCCATGTGAAGTACCTGAACTAAGAAAGCAGTTACAGGAACTATTATCCGTAGATGACCTGCATCCACAGTTATTACTGCGTATCGGATACGCACAACCTCTCCCCGGCTCTCTGAGAAGGCCTGTTTCTGAGGTCATCATCTGATGATCTCATTTTTATTCAGATGTATCATAAAAACTGTTTGCAGGGCGTCACCAGACTAAATTGACCTTGCATCTGGATAGCTGGTATGTAAAAAGGATCATAAATATATGATCCCCCTGTACTTTCGTACAGGGAAATGCAAAAGAGTGATCACTCTTTATCCCGGTCTAACAGGTTCATCAGGTTATAAGATACATCATCGGCAATGTCGATCAATGAGTCCCTTTTCTTCCACATAAGAACACCTGCTACTGATATTACCGGTATGCTGAACAAGATCCACACCAGTTTGCCCGGGCTATTTTTCGGTTCTGTCTGGGGTGGTTCCACAGTATCTTCGATCCCGGTCTTAGACAACTGACTGTGAGCATCTTCTGACCAGATCGCCTGTGTAGTTTGTTCCGCATTCCCAGCGGGGGAATGGAGCTTTTTCTGGGAGGTGATAGCAAAGGGAGAGAAACCTGGCGTATGGGATTCAAATATAACATAGCTCTGAGTTTTGTTAATCTCATTAGTAGGCAGCACTTCCCATGAAGCCCCATTATATCTTTGTAATCTGACATCAGCAGGGTCCACACCCATATCCTGCATCCAGGAACTATTCACCCTGAACTTGATCTTTATATCTTTGATATTATCTCCTGTGGAAAAACCTACATTACCCACAAAGATATTGACGAATCTATACACCAGACCTTCCGGATCGCTGTTCACAACCTTTGACCTGTTGTTCAGCACCTCTATGGTGGATGTAATTTTTCCGGAGTTCTTAAGAGAATATAAGTTTATAGCCTGAATATCATTGCCCGGCCTTGTGAATTCATAGGTAACGTTGGCATTCCTTCTCAGGAATGTGGTATCAACGTCCTTTAGTGCAAGGTTTTCATAGTCCTCAATGCTCCCACTGGCTCCACCAGCACTGCTACTACTCTTTTTTGACCCACTGCTTCCACTGCTGGCACCAATGCCTGATGAAGATGTTGTCAGGCTGATGCTTGCAGGTATACCGCCCAGTCCATCGGTATTGTAGGGAACCAGCACATAATTATAGGTCGTATCAGAGGTCAGGTTGCCATCAGTATACGATACTGCTCCGCTGATGTTTCCCCGAGATACGCCATCTCTGCTTATATGTACTTGGGAAGTATCATTAGAGGCCTCCCACGCCAGAGTTATCGAAGTTATCTGAACATCGCTGCCTGAAACATTGTAAATATGCGGGAGTTTCGATGTCACTGCTGAATCATTTACTGATACTGGATTTATGTTGCCTGAAGTATCCACGGTCTGTATGCCAATGGTGTAAGTCACACCTTCAGAAAGCCCGGTAATGTTGTAGTGACTGCTGGAATTATCTGCTGTACATGTAAAGAACTCACCGTCCAGATAGATGATCACATAGCTAAGGTCAGGATCATTTGGGTTTACCCATGACCATTGTATCCAGTCTGGACCAATATAAGTTGCAGTCAGATCTGTCACGAAGCCCGGCGGAGCTATATCAGTTGAAGTGGTTGCCATCGCTGAATCATTGACCCATGTAGGGTTAATGTTCCCTGAAGTGTCAACCGTCAGGATGCTTATAGTATGTGTGGTTCCTTCAGCCAAACCATTTATGCTGTAAAATTCATCCGAAGTGTCCGTTACATACATGCCATTAAGATATATCATCACGTGGCTGAAGTCCGGATCAATGGGGTTTATCCATGTCCAGTGTATCCAGTCTGGACCGGTACTGGTTCCATTAAGGTTGGTTACAGGTGCAGGAGGTACCTGATCGATAATAATGATCAGGGATGCATCGAATGCTGCTTCAGCTGTCGCAAGATCCACTACTGCCTTGTCAACATCTGTCTGAGAGAATCCCATATTAAAATAGATCGCCTCTGCAATTGCAATGGCCGATCTGAATGCATCGATAGAGGATTGCGGATACTGGCCGTTCTCTGTCCCGGCTACTGCATTTGCTGCTTTCTCATTTGCCCTGTTGATGGCATCAGTCAATGAACTTTTATCTACTGTTAAACCCACAACTGTGATAGTAACGATCTCTGAATCAGTAAGACCTTTTGATTCTGCTGTGAATGTGATATCATAGGTTCCCGCTACACCAATAGCTGGGATCCAGCTGAAAGTGCCGGTACCTGTAAAGCTTGCTCCAGCGGGAAGACCTGTAGCATAGTATACCACAGGATCACCATCCGGATCTAACGCCGAAATGCTGAAACTTAGCAATGAGTTCTCATCAATGACCCTGCTTCCGATAGGATCAAGCACAGGTGGGCGTTCAACATTTCCTACGGTCACAGTTATTCTTTCAGATACAGTGGCAATGTTATCACTTGCCATGAACACCACACTATAATCCCCGGATGCAGTGAAAGACGGAGTCCAGCTGAAAACACCGGAATTGGTATTAAAGCTGGCCCCCGGGGGCAGGCCTACAGCAGAGTATGCAATTTCATCACCATCTGTATCTCTGGCTGAGACCGTAAAGCTGAGAAGTTCATTTTCATTAACGGCTTTACTTCCTATAGAAGTAAGTATAGGCGGCCTGTTAATATTGTTTACCGTAATTGCTATTGTTTCGGAGTCCGTAAGCCCGCCTGCATGTGCAATGAATTTGACATAATAGGTGCCTGCTGCGGAATATCCCGGAGTCCAGAGGAATGTACCGGAATTCCTGTTGAAACTGGCTCCGGGAGGTATGCCTATAGCAGAGTAAGTGATGATATCACCGTCTTCATCACTTGCAAAGACATTAAAGCTCAGCACTGTATTCTCATCAACGGCTTTATCCCCTATCAGGTCTAGCACCGGAGCTGAGTCATCTCTTTGAATTGCTATCTCATTATCACCCAAAACGCTGATCTGGAAAGTGTTTCCTCCGTTTAAGGAAATACCGGACACGTTTCCGGTTATAGGATAGGTCCCGATCACAGTGCCCGGCGGAACTATAACATCATAAATTATCGAAGCTGAAGTGCCTGAACTGATATTTGATGTAGTATCTGCCCAGGTCCAACTATTGCTGGAATATACGAATTTTTCAGGGGTCCGCTCAATAACTGACCAACCGCTGGGTATTGTTTCTTTTATATAAAGAGCAGAAAGTTCCTGATTTGTCGTTAAACTGACGATAACAGTGAACGTGCCGCCTGGGAATACAGTATCTTGGGATATCGTTCTGGAAACAGTTACTTCATTTGCGGCCCAGACAGGACTGGAAAATAATATGATATGGATCAACAATACTATTCCTACGAATTTCATATATGTGTTCAGTGAACTACCATTCCTATTGATCATTGCACCCACCACCAATTTTTTAAGGTTACGTATAAAATCGTAAGATCTATCATGGACATCTGCCCCTTACCTTGATATTTATTCCACATGGCATCTCTATTCACCTTTAGTTTTTTGAGGTTTCAGGGTAGTGTATGTAACTGAGCAACATACAAAGAGGCATAGCGGAATAAAAAAGGCAGCAGTTTTGAACAGGCATGTGAAATGAAATATAAACGAAAACAATACACATGCCAGTAGCAGAGTGATGATCTTCTCCATGGCTTAACCTAGGTATATCGAGTTAAAGCCTTTGCACAAATGAAATAAGTAGACCAAAAGACTCTATATAGAGGAATGTAGAATAAGGAGAACTGGGCTTCAAAGAACCTGTTTTTCTGAAATGCTTAGCATTAAGGACGTTTTCTGACACTGGCCTGATACCTGATATATAGATACATAGAGGATAAGTAGGGCTATAGTCTCTATACTGATTAGGTTTATTTGTCATAGTGCGTTCAGAACAATATGGTTCACAGTGATAAGAAGATCAAAGTGCTTTTTGTATGCGTACACAACAGTGCCAGAAGCCAGATGTCGGAAGAATATTTAAGAAGGATCGGCGGTGAACGATTTGAAGTAGAAAGCGCCGGACTTGAACCCACGGACTTGAACCCACTGGTCATAGCTGCTATGGCAGAGGATGGTTTTGACCTTAGCACAAAGAAGTCACAAGCTGTCTGGAACCTTTTCAGGGAAGGGAAATTTTACAATTATGTGATCACTGTCTGTGACAGGACCCATGAAAAAGAGTGTCCGATATTCCCAAAACCTTTCGTTCAGTTAAAATGGTCCTTCCCGGACCCAGGATCGTTCTCAGGCACTGACAACGAAAAGATGGAACAAACAAGAGCTCTAAGAGATGCCATTCGCAACAGAATAGAACAATTAGTTAAAGAGATAACCACATCATCAGAGACAGATGCCTGAAAGAATTAACTTAGACATCGATCTGTATGTTCTCAATGATCTCAATAAAGACCTGGAATGTGATCTTTTACGTACACAGCTGAAGAGCCAATCCTTATACCTTTTTTCTATAGTATATAGAGATACTCGGCTATCTATTGAAAATACTTGTGCAATGTATATCAACTTCCACGAGCATTCGTTCCCATAAAGACACCATGAATGCATTACAAAGTGATAGAATGAGATCATTGAAAACAAGAACACAAAAAAATGAGCCTGAACATGGTTCTGCTGTGATCCTGAAAGATGATGATGCCGACTATAAGCCTATGCTCAAGGGAATAATAAACACTCGCTGCAATTATGATGGTTCCAAGATAGAGGGGACCATGGAAGTATGAATAATTAACGAAGATGCTATACTAACAATACAAAAGGCTGCTGCTTATCGACGTGCTGAGCAGCCTGCATAGGTCTTGAGCAGTGACTGTTATTTGGATAGTTTTCCAAAATTAGCTTCGAACCTCTCCTGCATCATTTCCCAGGTAGGTAACTTCACCTGGCAGCCGATGACCTCAACTGCAAAGGAAGCTACAGTTGCGCCTACCCTGCCACAGGTTTCCATGTCATAGCCCCGCGTGAAGGCTAACAGGAACCCGGCCCTGTATGCATCGCCTGCACCGGTGGGATCAATAGCCTTCACAGGCACCACAGGGATGCAATACTGTGCATCTTCCGTATGTATCCTGCTGCCCCGGGAATCGTAGGTCACCACTATGGTCTTTATCCTTGCTTTGAGTTCCTCGAAGGAACGGTCGGTCATCTCACACACCCGTTTTATCTCATGACGGTTAGTGAAAAGAATATCCGTGTGTTCCAATATGGTCTCCAGGTCCTTGCGGTTATATGTGATCAGGTCCTGACCGGGATCGAAGGAAACAAAATTTGCCTTCTTTGCTATCCTTGCATTAAAGGAGCATTCTGATGTCGCAAGATGCACAAGATCAACCACTGGGGGTTCCAGTTCTTTCAGAAGCGCAGAAGCACCCCAGTGAAAATATGTGCTCTGATTGTGTTCCCTGTCAGTAAAAACGAAAGCCTTTGTGACCTTCTGACCTTTGCATCTGTATAATAAAGACAGGTCGACACCCAAAGAAGTCAGGTACTTTTCATATCCGGAACTTCCAAAGTCCTCTCCTACAGCAGATATCAGCTGACCTTTACCCCCAAGGGTGGCAATACCCACTGCAATGTTGGCAGCCCCACCTCCGAAATACTCATGGTAATCAATGATCGGGTAAGATTCATTATGGCAGGAAATGTGCTCCACATCAAAAAGCAGATCTATGGCTGCATGCCCGACAACCGAAATTGTCCTGTCCATATTTACATCTCCTCTTTACTGGAACTCTTCAACATCAACTACTTTCAAAGGAACATCCCTCAATGCTCTTCCTATGACGGATTTAGCTATCCTTGATGCATGCTCCTCACTTTCCGCATCGAATACCTTCATCTCAAGGACCAGACCGACAATTGCAGTGTTCGCTGTAAGGAATACACTGCTAAAGGCTTCCTCACAGGCAGGGCAATATGTAGTGCCAACATCCACTTCCACAAAATCGAGTTTAGGGTTCAGTCTTTTACCAGCCTCGGAGATAGCCACTCCTATAGCATCATCCGGACTGTTCACATCTCTGACCAACCAGGCAGCTTCAAGTACAACATTATAATTTGACATTTACTCGTCTCCGGGAAATTGAGTTCTGCCACTTTTCAGGATCCCTTGGTTCAAATGGTGAACAATGTATCATCATCCACCCTGAAAACTCCAAGACGCGCCCCCGCATCCAGCCAGGCATGTCCGTAACTGAAACATATCAGGGCGTTCACAGGGTCTTCATGGTGTACAAAGTGGATACCATCTTCGTAATATGATCTTGCCATCGTATGAAAGTCGTTTGCCACAGCATACATATGCGAATCCTTGATAGGTGAGAACTCTGCTTTTTCCAGCGCTTGCCTTAGTAGGCTCTCATATCTATTAACCTTTTCATTCAGATCTGCTGGCAAGTCATCCCTCCTTATTTGCTTGCACCGAAGATCTTCTTAAAAAGACCTCCTTCTTCTGTTTTTACTTCTCTTGAAGGTTTCCTCTTGGGAGGAGGGACCATGCTGGTCTGTGCAGGTATGTGTTCTTCTTCAATATGATGTTTTTCAGTATGGTCTTGCATTACCGGCTGCATATGTACAGGCTCCACCGGAGATCTCCTGGCAGATGCTCCCTGAGCGGAATTAAGGTTAACACTTCTCATTACGTTAACAGACTCTCCACCGTGTTTGCTTTTACGCACCCTGATATCCACGAGGATCGGCCGCTCAATGTCGGTGCTTACCAGCATCGCCACTCCCGGTGGCAGGCGCATCAGTTCGTCCTCCACATAGGAGCTTACACCTTCCAGACCTTTGCTGATAGCTCGCAGGTCGTTGGGATTAGTGACCTTCATGATGATCTGTGTACCGCACTGAGAAAGAATGTTCTTGTCCACGCGCGCAGGTCTCTGGGAGATGACCATCATGCCAAGACCGAACTTGCGCCCTTCGGACGCAATGGTCCGCAGCACATCGGAACTTAAGGTCTTGCTGAAACCTTTTTCAGGTGCATAGTTATGAGCTTCTTCCACCACCAGCATGCCGGGAGGGATAGTGTTCATCTTACGAGCCTCAAACAATGTGCTGCACAGACGTGCAACGATCATAGACTGGATATCAGGAGCCACACCTTTGAAATCTATAATGGATGCCCTTCCAGGTTGCACAAGGTCCTCTATAGATGTGGGATTGGTCGAAAGTATACCTGTTTCCCGGATCTCTTCAAGCAGGCTGATGACATTCCATTTTGCCTTGCTGTCATTGTTCTTGACCTCAAAGATGATCTCATCCAGGGTGTATGTGTCCATCTCGGCTTTGATCTTATCAATGGCCTCGTAGAGTATGCCTATATGTGTGCTGGTGAAATTGTTGGGAAAAGCCTCGCTCAATTCCTTCGCTGTAAGGTTCATGCCATTAAGGCGGAACACTTCATCAGCTTTGGGATTAAGGCTCTTGTTGGCAGGAGTGTATACTGTGACATGCTGTGCGTATGATCTTGGAGATACCTTGAACCTGTTCACAACATCTGTGCTGATGACACCCTCTTCTTTCAATGATGCATATTCACTATGCGGATCGATGATCAGCAGGGGTACTTTGCGGTCCAGCATCTCTTCAAGGAGGACACCGGCAGTATAGGACTTACCACTTCCCGTCTTTGCAAGGATGCTGCAATGCTTCTGTACAAGACTGTTCACATTGAGATGTACAGGTATGTCCGTGCCTTCCAGCATGCCTATGAACATTTCTTTCCCCGACAGGCCCAGAGAACTGCATATAAGCTCGTTGTTGGCTTTGTAGATGGGGTCCCCGGGACTAAAAGGAGTTGTAGGTACCCGCAGCAAGCCGGAATTATCACGTTTGCCAATAACGGTCACATCAGCTATTATCCTATCTCCGCTTTTGTCCTTGCGGCTTCCGTTCTTTGCTTCCTCGATAGAGTAACTGTCTCCAAAACGGGTAATGGATAGCACCTGTGCAAGCACCCAGCCATCGATCTCATGCCAGGCTTTTATGTATTCTCCCTGATGCACACTGGTGCTGTCAGATAATAATATTCTGAAGCCGGATGTACCAGCTTCTCCGAATATCACGCCAACTGCATCTCGAACCATTTTTCCCTCTCATATTAATTTGATTATATTAATTCAAATAAAGATATATTTTATATGCAATTAATATGACCTATGTTGTTTTAATATATAGACTTGTACCCTGTATGGCATACATCATTATTGGTTGTGAACTTCCATTATCGACTTAGGCGCATGGGCCAGCTGTACCAAAGCCTCAGCTTCTACAAAATGTGTATCTGCAGGGATCACCAGTATATGAAGTGGTGCACCAAGATCAAAGTTTTTCAGGTTTTGAATGTAGTCTGCTGCAACCGCCGGAGAGTCTGATCCGGCTCTCGCTATGCCTACAGCTATCCTGTTCTCTAGCATTATTGTGCTTCTCTGTGCTTCCACCTGCAGTAGAAGGTCCAATGCCTGGTTCACTGTCATATAACCTTTTTCTTTATCGATATCAAGGAAAACAAGGGTATGCAGACCATGCTCAAGATTCTGGAGAATAGTGTCATAAGGGGTTTCCGAGATGACCGTTCTCCCCCGGCTGCTGGTAAATGGATAGGGAACAGTAACGGCTTTCCCGAACCTGTAGTTCTGCAGACCTGTAAGCCCGCATACAGCGGATGAGATGGAGGAGCCGTGCACAAGCTTTGTAGTGATGCCCATTTCCATTGCACGCAGGCGCAGGTCAACATGAGTTGTCGAGACCATTGTGTCCCCTCCTGTAAGGAATACCACATCCTCATTTCTGGCATGGTCAAGCCAGCTGGGATGCTGTTCCACTTCTTCACGCGTGAGCACTTCTATTTTCTTATTATATAGTCCTTCCATCTTCTCCAATGTGGTACCCATAAGCCTGGATGTGTAGAACTCTGCATAGATCCTGTTTGCCCGGGCAATAGCTTCAAGGCCTTTCAAAGAGATGTCTCTTTCATCAAAAAGCCCCAATCCAATGAAGGTCAACATAACCGAGAAATGGAAGTAATGATTTAAATGTTTTGACCATGCAGGAGCCCACACGTCCTTATCGAAACGTTTTTATAGAACCATATACAGTTAGTTCAATTCATACGTAAAAAGATACATTCAGTCAAGTTCATCATCTGGATTCAGGAGGTCCGAAATAATGGCACAGCAAGGCATGTCAGTACAAATGGCAGGACAATATGGAGGTCAGCCAGTTTACATTATTAGTCCAACAACAGAACATACACAGGGTAAAGATGCCCTTTCCATGAACATCAACGCCGCCAAAGCGGTCGCAAAACTGGTGCGTTCCACCTTGGGACCGAAGGGCATGGATAAAATGCTGGTCAATATTCTTGGGGATATTGTTCTGACCAATGACGGTGCCACTATACTGAAGGAAATGGAGATAGAGCATCCTACTGCAAAAATGATCGTTGAGGTCGCCAAGACACAGGAGGATATTGCAGGGGACGGTACCACCAGCGCTGTTGTGATAGCAGGCAGCCTGATGGATAAAGCAGGAGAACTTTTAGAAAAGGGTCTCCACCCGATAGTCATCTTCAAAGGATACAATCTTGCTGGCCAGAAAGCCATTGAGATCCTGGAGAACTTTGCCACAAAAGTTGACAAAGACGACAGAAAGACACTTGAAAAGATAGCAGAGACCTCTATTACCGGAAAAGCCCCTGAAGCTTCTGCAGACCATCTGGCAAAGGTATGTGTCGATGCAGTACTGGCAATAGAGGAAAACGGCAAGTACAACATAGATGAGAAGATCGTTATCAGAAAAGAGGCTGGTGGCAAGATCACCGACACGCAGGTGATACAGGGCATTTACATCAATAAATATCGTCTTCACCCTGACACCCCTGCCAGAGTTGAAGGTGCAAAGATAGCACTGCTGGATATGCCGATAGAGTTCGCCAAGACAAATACAAAGTCAAAGATCCAGCTTGGCAGTGTGGACGAAATGTTTGCATTCAAGGATCAGGAAATGATCAATTTCCACAAAGTACTGGATAAGATCATAGCAACAGGTGCCAACGTCGTATTCTCTTCTAAGAACATCGACGACAATGCGGTTCATTATTTCATGAGGCATAATATCTACACCTGTAGAAGGCTGAAAGATGAGGATATGACAGTGCTTTCCCTTTCCACAGGCGCCAAGCTCGTAAGGAACATGAACGAGATCACTGCTGAAGACCTTGGATATGCCGAAGTGGTGGAGCAGGAATCCGAATATGAGGAGAAGACACTCATCACAGGATTCAAGAAGTCCAATTCTGTTACTATACTCATTAAGGCAGGCAGTGAACATCTCACTGACAACATTGAGCGTGCATTCGATGATGCTCTCAATGTGGTGAAGTCCGTGCTGGAAGACAAGGCCATAGTGCCCGGAGGAGGGGCTTCCGAGATGCAGGTGGCGCAGGGATTGCGCTCTTATGCTTCTACTATAGAGGGGCGCGAGCAGCTTGCTATCCGTGCCTTTGCCGATGCAATGGAAGAGATACCAAAGGCAATAGCGGAGAATGCAGGTCTGGACAAGATCAATATGCTGTTGCAGTTGCGTGCCGAATCCGGAAAGAACAAGAACAGTGGGATCAACGTTTATTCCGGCAATGTAGAGGATATGATGAAGAACAATGTGATCGATCCGCTTCGTGTGAAGACACAGGCCATCAAGTCCGCATCAGAAGTGTCTGCCATGATATTGCGTGTTGATGACATGCTCAAGGCCCAGGAAAAGGACATGCAGGACGTTAATCCTGAGCACAACATCCACAATTACAACATGGGCTGAGCTGCATAACTGAAAGGAGTATTATAAAAATGGTTTGTAAGATTTACTTACAAACCATAGAAATTCCTGTAATCCTCTATTACTTTATTGGCCTGTGCAGGATACCTTTTTTTGAGCTGCTCAATGAAATGATCTCGTGATATACATTCTTTCATTTTTTCAGCTATCCTTGAACCATATTCCTTGGAAAGGGGATTTTCTTTCTGTATCTCAAAAGAAAGACATAGTGCTTCCGCAGGGAAGCAGTCCTTTCTGATGACGGGTGATACAGAACCCAGAAGCACATCATTATCAAGCAAACTATATGCAGGAACTCCTGTCTTTTGGATCCGGTCAGCACCTGTCAGCTGTTTTTGGTTCTGCTTTGAATATGAATGGAACTCGATGTATATACTGGGTCTGAGCTCGTCCACAGCCTGTATTATTGGTTTACCGAGCGTCCTGTAGTAACGCTCATCAAGGGTAGAGATATATTTTTCTTTGCATATGACTGGCATGATCGCCAAAGAACCCACAGCTGGAGGTTCAAGTTTCTCCACTATGTCAGAAGTGTCCCTCCATTCATTTCCATGCAGGCCCCCAACGAAAAGTCTTACAGGATCCCCGTCACCCATCATCTTATATTTCATCGGACACCACATGCTTCATTTGATTTTACGATCTTGCAGGCGATCACGTAGATCTCCTGTTTTTGCGGCTCTATCACCTGAACAACTTCAACTCCGAGCTCCTCTATTTTTGATATTATAGGTTCACGGCCCTCACGTTTTTGTATCTTTATGACCTGCAGTAGTTTTCCACTTTCCCTGAGCAAGGGAAGCACTCTTTTAAGTGCCAGAAGGGAGGCCATAGGCTCCAGGGTCATATCGCTTAGTATAACATCCACTCTCTCAGGTGATATTTCCTGCAGAGGAAGAGTAAAAACATCTCCGAACGATACACTTACGTTCTCATGTTCATTCGTTATCCTGTCAAGTTCTGCATAAAAATCTGTGCTGAACTCGATGCCACGTACTTTTCCTGCTATCTGTGAGGCATAGAGCAGAAATCCACCTGCACTTGAACCCAGATCAAGGACACTTTCCCCTTCACAGATGATGCCCGAAGCTTCCTGAATGAACTTTAGCTTGAAATATCCCTTGGGCATATCAAGCCCTTCAACGACTTCGACAGAATGATCGGTGCTGACATCCTTGGAAGGTTTAGTTACTACGTTTCCTCCCACTCGTACATTGCCACGGATAATAGCATCCTTTGCACGTGCTCTGGAGCTAAAATAACCCATATCCACAAGATAGGTGTCAAGCCTCATAGAGCACATATTAACGGATCAAGGAATATAAAATCATGCAACGATAACAACAGAGGATATGTATTTAACAGCTAAGTGTATTAACTAAAAGGAATACGTTAATGTATTTACAGCCAAAGCTAAATGGAAGCATGTTATGCTGCAAAAGTTCACTTCCTTATTTCCTATCTGGGCTATCATTCTCTCAGTCATCGCACTTTTGTATCCCGGCGCTTTCCTTCCATACAAAGATGCTATTCCGTTCCTGCTAGGTCTTGTGATGTTCGCAATGGGCATGACACTTGTTCTTGAAGATTTCATGCTCGTCTTCAAAAGGCCTAAAGTAGTGATCATTGGAACGGTACTTCAATATACTCTTATGCCCCTGGCAGGTTTCATAATTGCAAGAAGCCTCACTCTTTCCCCTGAGCTTACAGCAGGTGTGGTGCTTCTGGGATGTTGTCCGGGAGGTACAGCTTCAAATGTGATATGTTACCTTGCAAAGGGAGATGTTGCACTTTCTATTGTGCTCACATCTGTTTCTACATTGATCTCCTTTCTTATGACTCCCCTGCTAACATGGTTATATATAGGACAGATGATCGATGTGGGCATATATGATATGCTGCTCAGTATCCTGCAGATCGTTATAGTACCCGTTGTTCTGGGGATCACCATTAATTCACTTATAGGTACTCGCATCAGGAATATACGGCATTCCTTTCCTGCATTTTCAGTAGTGACCATCGTATTCATAATAGCTGTTATCATGGCCACGAACAGAGAAATTGTTATCTCGGCAGGGCTCTTGATAACAAGTGTTGTAATAGTGCACAATCTGCTTGGGCTTGCAAGCGGTTATGGTCTTTCCAGGCTAATGGGTCTCAGTGAGATCGAGGCAAGGACCATTGCTATAGAAGTGGGGATGCAGAACTCTGGACTAAGCGTTGCCCTTGCAATAAAGCATTTCACAGCTGCAGCTGCACTTCCGGGTGCTCTGTTCAGTATCTGGCATAATATTTCAGGCTCTTTTGTAGCATTTTATTGGGCAGAAAGAAACATATCTTAATGATGCCTTCATATGTTCGGACTCAGATAAAGGAGAATGACATTGTTAAAGACATTGATATTCGATCTGGATGGAGTGCTTGTGGATTCCATGCCGTACCATGTTGAGGCAATGCAACACATCTTTGATCAAATAGATGTGTACATGGACCAGCAGATGATCTATGAAAGAGAAGGAGAAAAGACCATCGAGATAGTACGCATGCTACTGGAAAAAGCAGGCAGTGATGATGATAGGTTCGATCTTGAAGCAATAGTTGAACAATATATTGCAGAGTTCAATTTGATCGTTGTACTGCATGCCTTTGAAGGCATGCCTGAATGCCTTGAAGTGCTGAAACACAGATATACACTTGCAGTGGTTTCCGGTTCAGACAAACCAATAGTACACAACATTCTGAAAAGAATGTATCCCGGACTTTTCAGTGTGGTGGTCACTGGAGATGATGTTGTTAATGGCAAGCCAGCTCCTGACCCATATCTTAAGGCTGTGGAGATGCTGGCTATGCAAAAGAGTGAATGCATTGTTATCGAGAATGCACCTGTAGGCGTGCAGGCTGCGAAGGCTGCTGGTCTTTGCTGCATAGCTGTTCCTACTTATCTGGAGTCAGATAAGCTCCATCAGGCAGATCTTGTTGTCACGGACCATGATCTTCTTATAGATCTCCTGCTCGATCTGCGCTCAGCTATCCCGGAAGCCTGCATAAAATAAAGTGCTTATTTTGTGAAATCATAATTGCACTTGATACCGCTTTCATCGGAACACAGGTTACAAGAGACACATTTTGCCGTATAGACCTCACCTTTTTTCAGTTTGATCGCCAGATCAGGTTCTGATATCAATGGTCTGCACAGGGAGATCAGATCAGCATATCCTTCCTTAAGCAGCATTTCCATGACCTGCTTCGACCTTATTCCTCCCACAAGGATCACGGGTACATCGACCTGCTCTTTTATCATCTTAGCATATTCCCTGTAATATGCTTCTTTTTGTGGTGAATCGATCTTTGTCTTAAAAAGCTCATCCCCGGCTTCTGCAATACCACCACTGACCTCTATGGCACATACACCATTGTCTGCAAGGATCTTTGCTATCTCTATACTTTCAGGAGCATCAAGAGTGTGCTTATGTGATCCCTGTTTAAAACCATCAGTAACATTTAGCTTAACGAAGATGGGATAATCCTTACCTGTCAGTTCCCTCGCACGTGAGATTATATCAATGATCAACTGCGTCCTTTTTTCAGTGGAACCACCCCATCTGTCCTTACGCCTGTTGGTGTATGGGGATATGAAATTGCTGAGCAGGAAACCATGAGCGCAATGCAACTGAACACCATCGAATCCGGCTTCCTTTGCACGCCTGACGGCCTGTGCAAAATCCTCGATGGTTTCCAGCACTTCTTTCTCGGTCATTTCTTCAGGTGTCATACCTTTTGTGGTTTCAACGACCGCAGAAGGCGCCAGTATATAAGGGTGATCGACAGTGATCATGGTCTGCCGACCACCATGCGCTATTTGCAGGAGTATCTTACTACCATGTGCATGTACCCTTGCAACGATCTCCCTGTAAGGTCCAATGAACCTGTCATCATAGATACCCTGTTGCAGATCGTCGCTCTTACCCTTCGGGTTAACGTAGGAATATCCAGTTATGATAAGTCCTACCTCGTTACGAGCAAGTTCCTCGTACAGGTCGCCGATGCGTGAAGTTGGTGTGCCATCTGGTTGTGCCATCCATTCATGCGTGGCAGACCGGACAAAACGATTAGGTATTTCAATGCCGGCTATTTCTATTGGTTCGAACAACATGGATAATTGTTTCTTCCTACAAGTTATAACTCTTTCTTTTCAGGCACATTGCACAGAGTTCACAAAGGTGGACCACTATTCTCGTTCTCTGTGAGCTCTGTGGTTCAAACAGAATGTGCTGGTTTTCCATAAAGCCGATCTGTGCTCTGCTCTCTTTCAGAGATTATGCTGATGCCGGCCCAAGTCCTGCTTCCTTCCGGATCTATACGGTACATTCTGGGCCGGTGTGTCCCATAGCACTTGTTCAGTTAGTCAGTTCCAAACCCGCAGCTTGTGCTCTGCCCATCAGTTCAGCATTCCCTTTCACTGAACCAGGCTCACTATATCCTGCAGCTATGATAGTATCGATAGTTTCTATGCCCATGAAATTCTTAATGTTCTCTGCGAACTCATTGAACACTGATGCATATATAC
The DNA here is from genome assembly GCA_020854785.1 of Methanomethylovorans sp. Lineage (GTDB taxonomy): Archaea > Halobacteriota > Methanosarcinia > Methanosarcinales > Methanosarcinaceae > Methanomethylovorans. The sequence continues at coordinate 4,745 of JAHFZE010000201.1, read as the reverse complement.
CAGCATCTGGTGCTCCGTGGGAACCAACGAGCACAGCTTTTTTCCCTGGTGTGACGCGGAGAGAGAAATCCGGATTGATAAGAGAATAGCACCTGTCCAGGAACAGACGCATCTGGCCTGTGAACTGGCTGAAATATATTGGAGAACCAAACACGATGGCATCTGCTTTTATAATAGAGTCCAGGACCCGGGTCAGATCATCCTGTAACTTGCATCTATCATGTATCTTGCAATAGCCACATCCCTGACAGCCTTTGAATTCCATTTCATTGAGATAGAATATCTCTGTTTCAGCTCCTGTCTCTGCTGCAGACTCAATTGTTTGTCTGACGAGTGTAGCTGTGTTTCCATTCATGCGCGGACTTCCGATGATACCTATAGCCTTCATATACTCTCCTCTGAAAATATTGAAATGAACTACCTTTTAAGGATGTTCTTATATTCTATTCAATTCCATTCTATTCTGATTAACTATATTTATATATCATACAATCATTTAGGATAGTAACTTACTGATGTGATATTGTGCAAAATATGGAATTAGTACATGCCATTCAAAACCACTGTAATTGTCCTATCGAGGCAACCTTGAATGTTATAGGAGGCAAATGGAAACCCATGATACTCTGTCTGCTGGCCAACGATACTTTACGTTATAATAGGATCCAGCAGCTCATACCTGAGGTATCTCCAAAGATGCTCACAAAACAGCTGAGGGAACTGGAAGGTGACGGCCTGATATCAAGAAAGATGTATCCTGAAATTCCCCCAAAGGTCGAATATTCAATAACAGATCTTGGAAGGACCGTGCTTCCAGTCTTAAAAACACTGCTGGAATGGGGAGCAGAATATCTTGGTAAGAAGTGCATTGCAACTATACAGGTTAACGCAGATAATTGAATAAGCTTGCAAAACATCATGATCCGCGCTCTTTTTACTAAGACTTGCATAGAAATAATGCATACTTTACGAAACTTATATGTATGTCCAGCAAATACTTAATAAACATCAAATAAGGGGAGATGCAATATGAAAACACTAGTAACATACATGAGTCAGACCGGAAACACAAAGAAGATAGCTGAAGCCATCTATGGCGAACTTAAAGGGGAAAAGGATATTAAACCCATAGCTGAGGTAAAGGGTCTTGAGGGCTATGACCTCGCATTCATAGGATTCCCGATAATGCAGTTCGATGTTCCGCCAGTGGTGAAGGATTTTTTATCAGCTAACACTAAAGGTAAAAATATTGCCATATTCATGACACATGCTGTTCCTGAAGGGTTCGAGGCCATCCATTCATGGACCGGGTCCTATGAGCAGGCTGCAGCCGGTGCAAACATCCTTGGTGCATTTGATTGTCAGGGAGAGCTTGCCCAGCCAATAATCGATATGCTGTTAAAGGCCGATGATCCTCAGATGAAAGCCTTTGGTGAAATGGGCCCCTCCACAAAAGGACAGCCTGATGCATCCAGGGTCCAGAAAGCAAAAGCATTTGCAAAGGAAGTACAGGCAAAGGTCTGATATTGCGAAGATGTAACGGAGCTTTTAAAACTCCGGATGCTCTTTTTTAATTCGACAATATGTATCTATTTGGCCCATGGTATTTTCTCTTTTCTAATTTTGTAAGGACATCCAATTCATTTATGCTCTGGATGTGTCGGTGCAGGTCTTGCGGCTTATGCAGCATATGCAGAAGTGTTTAGTAGGGTTATTTAATCCCCACACCCTTAAAGAACATATAATTAAAAGTCCCGTCTTGCGATGCCGTTCTGTGCAGATCCTCGATCCCTTTATCAAATGTCTTAGCATCGATGATACCCATTTCAATTGCTTTTTCTCTTACACCTTCAATCATGGGTATTATTGTCAGTCTAACGAAACCTTCTTCCATGTGCGGACGGCTGGCATCGCTGTAGACCATGCGGGGAGAAACTTCCACGTCCCTGAAACCCGCTTTCCTGAGCAATGGATAAACCTGCCTGCCCACAAGGGAATTACCGCCGAGCATGGCCTGTGAGACAATCAGACTTCTCCATGCCTGAAGTGCCGCCTCGGTCTCTGGGTGAAAGAAGCATGAGCCATGATCGCCTTCAATGACAGTTATGGTTCCGCCTTTTTTCAGCACCCTTTTAAGTTTCTGCAGGGCTTTCAGAGGTTGCTCCAGATGTTCCAGCACAAAGCACACGAACACATGATCAAATCTCTCATCCTCAAAAGGCAGATCGAATATATCTGCCTGCCTAAAGGTCACATTGGAAATACTACGGTCCCTGGCACGCTGCTGGGCAGTTTTAAGTGAGTTCTCGGAAATATCAATGGAAGTGATGTCAGCATGCGGGCTGTTCTTAGAGAGTATGACAGTCTGCGCACCTATACCACATCCGGCTTCCAGCACTTTTTCTGCGGGCTGATAAAGAGTATCGCCATGCAGTAGTGCCTCCAGTGTAGTTGCCTGATCGTGTAGTCTTAAGGCCTCCCTGTCTGAATATCCGTGAACATAATCGTTCGATGCCATAATGGTTATTGTGTGACCCTCTTTAAAAATACAGATGTCCTGTATTCAGGACACCATAGGTCCATTTGGTTGCTATCTGTACCTGTAAGTACTTTCAGCAAATAAAACATTCTTTTTTGAAATTGATGTACAGGATGACAGGTATGGATGTTACCAAAGAACCAAGCGCTATCAATGCAAGAGAACCAATTGCTATTGGTGTAATGACCAACAACGAGAGGAAACCATTGATAGCTTCAAATATAAGCCATGGCATTCCAACTGTCCATGCGATCTTTTTAAGCTTGTAGAAGCCATATCCCAGGGCTATACCCATGCCCCCGAATATAAGACCTATGAAAGCTCCTAAGACGCCATATACCAGTTTTCCGAAAATATAAGCAGGTATCTCGGGTATGATCAGAAACAAGTTCCCAAGTGCACCCAGCAGTAATAATACAATTGCTACGTAAACTCCTATTGGTCTTTTAACTTCTTTTGATAGCGCATAAACTGTTGAACTTGCTTGTAGCCCAGTTGACGTTTTTGTCACCACCTTTCCCTTTCCCACTACAAAGGGCCCATTCTTTTCAAATTGATCAATCGATTAATATTCGTTTTTCATTAGTAAATACATTTTCTATTATATCAATTCTTTCTTTTTGTTTTGCCTGCTTTACATATTACTTGTTTTTTAATACTTAAGAAAAATCTATCGTGAAAATTTGAGCTTTTTTCTAACCAGGCTTTGGAACAGAAAGTATCAAGTATTTCATGAGATAGTTCTAAAGCATCAATCTTATCGGTAATAGCATGAAACCCGAAATAAAAGCAGAACTTATTGCCGCAGGTGCCGTGGATATGGATCCCTGCCTGCTGGGCCGCACCACATTACCCACTGCAGGTCCCGGTGCAGGCAAAAAGGCCTTTTTCTTTAGTTCCGGCGGTCACCGGGTACGCCTCGGGATCAACTGCAAATCTCCTCTAAAAGGTAAAAAAGAAAATGAAGAGCTATTGCTCACGAGAAATGGCCAAGAGATCGCCCGAGGCTTCATTGAAGAAGAGCTCATTCATTGTCCGGACCAGGCTTTCATCACCATGTGCGAAAAATGCATCTTTGACTGCAAGTTCTGCCCTGTGCCTAAACTGCAGGGAAAGGTAAAAACCATGGACGAGATGCTTTCAATGATAGCTCAGGCCCATGCTACCGGCAGAATGCGTGCAATATCTATCACATCAGGTGTAGAGACCTCTCCTGAAAAAGAAGTTGACAGAGCTGAAGAGCTTATCCGCAGGCTCAGGGAAATATATACTGTGCCCATAGGCGTTTCTGTCTATCCCACAAACGACTCCACCCGCAGGCTCAAGGATGCCGGTGCGGATGAACTCAAATACAACGTAGAGACTATGGACAGGGAAATCTTCAGCAAAGTGTGTCCGGGAGGTGGTCTGGAAGATGTGCTTGCGGGACTGCGTGAAGGCGTGGAGATCTTCGGACGTAATAAAGTATGCTCGAATTTCATAATAGGTCTGGGTGAGACCGATGTGTCTGCCATGAAAGGCATTGAGGAACTTGTGGCCATGGGCGTGGTCCCTATCCTCAGGGCTGCCAGTCCGCATCCCTTGAGAATTGGAGAGGTATTCATAGAAAGACCAGCTGCGAACAGGCTTATGCTTCTGACCCGCTTCCTACGTGAGAAACTGGATGAATACGGTTTGAGAGCCGATAAGTTCCAGACCATGTGCCTTCCATGTACCGGATGTGATCTGAATCCGCATTCGGATCTGGAATAAAGGGATGTGAAGCAGGAATTACTTCAGGTTAGTTTCAGACTCATCGTTAAGGACAGCATATATGCAGCCATCCTGCACACCATCGTTTTTGATAATATTGCTTTTAAGGACGGTTTCAAGCCTGAAGCCTGCTTTTTCAATAACTCTCCTTGAAGATGTATTTTCTGCAAAAGGCTGCGCGTAAACCCTGATAATATCAAAGTTACAGAACAGGTATTCTGTCATACACCTTATCACTTTTGTCATGATACCTTTCCCCCAGAATTCATCAGCCAGATAATAACCCAGTTCTGCATTCTTTCGATGTACATTCTCCTTAAAATACGCAGCTATGCTACCTGCCACAACACCGTTTATAACAATGACGAAAGCTTTGGAAATACCTTCGCTGTGTTTAACAAGGTGAATGAATTTCCTAGCATCGTCGATAGAATATGGATAAGGGAGCCATCCC
>JAHFZE010000229.1 GCA_020854785.1 Methanomethylovorans sp. | reverse complement strand
GCATGAAGGAACTCTTTTACTTTCTCCAGTATAGGCATGTGGATCGATCCTATCCACGCATCACCACCAGGCAAGATCAAAATTCCGGCAGTATCTGAGGTGCAAGCATCAAGTGTCACATCCGGTATGATGTGCACACCTCCCATGGTTACTATGGGTTCAAAGGTCACACCTACTGTTCTGAGAGTATATTTTTTTGCTCCTTTCTTAAAATATCGCCCCGAATGTAGTTCAGCAGTAAGGTAACCAATCTCCCAGTCAGCCATGGTATCCAGAACATAAAGATAAGCGATCTTATTCATTGCTAAGCCCTCTTATTTATCTCAAACCTTTTATCAGTGATCATTCATATTTCACTCTGTATAACACCCAGTAACAATCATTTTCCAGAACCTCATGTTTTACCATTTCGAGTTTTAATCCCCCTTTCGCAGAATGTAGTTTGCTGAAAAGATTGACCGATATGTTCCCAACCAATACTGGAGACACTAACAGGCTGATCTCATCCACAAGTTCCTGCTCAAGAAGCTGGCAATTGAGAGTCACACCAGCGTCTGTTGTTGCGGTTTTGAACCCATATCTTTGAGATAGCAGAGCAAGGGCTGTCTTCAAGTCTACATTGTCATGTCCGACAGCAACATGATCATAATTCCTTTCTTCAAGGTATTTTATGTATGACGCAGGTGTATTCTCTGAAATTAGTACTATGATGTCCCTGCAATGTTCATATCTTCTCAATATGTGCAGTTTCCCCTTTAGAATACCTTTTGAATCAGGTATTACCCAGGGTAAACAGTGTTGTGATCTATCTAAGGATGGGCTGAAGTCTGAAGGTTCTTCATCCGGTGGTTCCGGGTAGAACATCTCTATGCCTGTTCTGGCAGTGTTAGAGCCCACAAGTACCATATCTGCATTGAAACCGGCACAGAGTTGATAGAATGTTCCAAGGTCCGGTTCGAAATACAATATTGAACCATCCACGCTGATAGCATTGTGCATTATGATTTTTATCCCTTCCAAAGATCATCGTTCCTTTCGATCACAGTTCATGAACTCACAATTTTTCTTAGATTTACATGTTTAAGTCTCCTTAATATGCTTATCTGTAGATCTGTCAACCTTTTTATAGGGAAAGTTCCTTCACTTGGAGAAAGCATTGTATCTTTAACTATATATCCGGGAAAAAGATGAACTTACCAGAGATCGAAATGAAGTGCAGGAAACCTGAAATACTGGCTCCTGCGGGTGATATGGAAGCATTGAAGGCAGCTATAAAAGGAGGAGCAGATGCCATATATCTGGGCGTGGGTGATTTCAACGCACGTCAGGGTGCTACAAATTTTACCCTGGAGAACCTGGAAGAAGGTCTGGACCTTGCTCATTCTTACAATATCTTAGTATTCCTGGCACTGAACATCCCTATCAAGGAACATGAACTTCCGTTGGTGCTCGAGATAGTTCATAGTTCTTATGTCATGGGGATCGATGCAGTCATTATAGAAGATCTCGGACTTGTGGATTTACTGCACAGCAGATATCCGGACCTTCCTCTGCATATCAGTACGCAGGTCACTGTGCACAACACACCTGGAGTGCGCTTTCTGGAACAAATAGGTGTTTCCCGGGTTATCCTTTCCAGGGAACTTACAACGAACGAACTAAAGCATATAATAGATAACACTAACATCAGTGCTGAGATCTTTGTGCATGGTGCTTTGTGTTATTCGTATTCCGGCAGATGCCTCTTCAGCAGTTTTCTAACTGATCGCAGCGCTAACAGGGGTGCATGTGCCCAGCCCTGCCGCAGGCGTTACAAGATAGTTGTTGATGGCAGGGACGTAAGCAACCTGATGCATGGTGAATACCTCATAAGTTGTGCTGAACTGTGTACTCTTGGTGGGATCAGGGAAATAATAGATACCGGTGTGCAAAGCCTGAAAATAGAGGGCCGGATGAAAAAACCGGAATATGTTACTGCCAGTTCCAGAGCCTATAGGACGGCGGTGGAAAAAGTATGCGCCAGCGGGAAGAACCTTGAAGGGACCGACCTCGCTTCCATGAAGACCGAACTTGCCAAGTTGTTCTATCGGGGTTTTACGGACGGTTTTGTACTTGGCGCTCACGATGTGGCACATGCAAAATACAGCTCCAATTATGGTGTCCTTCTTGGAAAAGTAAAAGAGGTCAAATACGCGGACAACAGTGCCGGTATCAAGCTGCTTCTTGAAGACAATGTACACGTGAATGACGGTGTAAGCATCAATACCAATAAGAAGATGCTTGGTTCTAAGGTAAATGCTATTGAACTCCTCAACCGGAAAAAGGTCGAAAGAGCAGAAAAAGGTAATACTGCAATTTTACATATCAGCCCCAAAACAGCAAAAGCAGTTCATATCGGTGATGAGGTTTATCTTTCCACAGATACTGAACTATTGAGTGATCTCCAAAAGCTGGAAATGATCAAACTTCCGGTGGATATCCATGTAAAAGCTTTCAGGAACCAGCCACTTTCGATCAAAGTAACTGAGAACAGATGCAGTGTTGAATATCTGGATGAATACCTTGTGCAGGAAGCCAGAAGTGCTCCTACTGCACTGGAGCAGATACAAAAGGCCATAGATAAACTGGGTGATACCCCATATTATGCTGGTTCTATAAAAGTGGATGCGGACAATGGAATATTCATACCTGTAGGTGTACTTACTGCTGCAAGGCGTAATGCATTGGAGAAACTTAGGCAGAATGTCCTGCAAAGTTATAAGAGGTCATCTCCTCCTTCTCCGTTAGATGATGTTGTTTCCTGTTCGTCCCCTCTCTCCCCTGCATCGCAGGAACCTGTCTTATTTTCACGATCCTATGGAGAACAGCAGGGTAAGCCTCTCATGAGTGTGGAAGTAGGTGACATTGCATCTTTGTTCCTGGCTGCGAGAAATGGGGCTGATGTAGTGTATTTACCACTTGACTGTTTTGCAGGGCTTTCCCAGGATAACAATAATGCATCCCTTGAAGAGATCAGAACAAAAGGTATTGAGGTGGTTTTCATCACACCTCAGGTCACCCATGACAGTGAACTGGAAACCCTGATGCCCCTTTTTTCAGCTGTGAAGCAGGCTGGTTACAATCTGGCCTGCTCCAATCTTGGAACTGTACAGCTTGCCAGGGAACTCAATATGCCCTTTGTTGCACAGAAGGAGTTCAATATATACAATTCGCACACTGCTTTTCGTTTCTTTAGTTCAGGAGCTTACCGTGTGACTCTTTCCAGCGAACTCAACTTTGAAGAGATAGGAAATGTCTGCAAGGCATTGGAAGCCTGCAAACATCCTGCACAATCAGAGGTTCTGATACATGGAAGGGAACTTATGCTCATTACTAATAATGATCTTCTGGGGCCTCTGATTGCCAAAAACCTGCTTGTAGAACACACTGGAACATATCTGGAAGATCAGCAAGGTAATAAATTCCCTCTCAAAAGGGTTGGCCACAGGACACTTATATATGATTCAAAGGTTTTGAACATGTCAGAGCATGCGGAGCAACTACTTTCATTGGGAGTGCATGTTCTAAGGCTAGACCTGTCTCTTTACAGAGGGAAGGCCATAAGGGACATCATAAGGAACTATAGGCTTGCATTGGATCAGAAAAGGGTTAAAAATATAATATATAAAGGGGAAACAATATCCACAGGTCATTTTTTTAAGGGAGTATGACCTTTTTGGATGGATCTTTTACTTATGATAGCATTTGTTCCCAAGGGTTTTTCCTTGACAAAGCCTTATGAAATTATAATGGCATTATAATTTTTGATATTGTACTAAATTAACTTCAATTCATGTTATATAGAATAAGTATTATCTAAAAGGATGCCGTTTGAGAGCATTTCTCGATCGGACAGATAGCGGGTTGGAAACCGGGGAGTTTCCATGAGAGAGT
>JAHFZE010000171.1 GCA_020854785.1 Methanomethylovorans sp. | reverse complement strand
TTGGCCATACCCGATATTAAGTGGTGCATCCACATAAGCGCTTGACCTGTGCACAGATGGAACAAAAAGATGTCTGGGCACATTAAGCATCGCTCTGAGTACTTTTTCACTTATACCATGAACCTTCAGGCGAGCTACCAGCTCTGCTCTCTCCTTCGATAACTCCACGAAGTACCACTTCCCCATGCTCTTCTATGAACAGGGTTTGCAAAGATACGTTTTATATTTTTGGCTTCTATGACGATACCATCACGGGACCTGAAACTGCCATCTCTTTCCTTGATCTTTATTATCTTGAACTCATCGGGACCAGCCTTTTCAGTCGAACCAATGGTGAACTGGTAACCTCCTGGAACCTGTTTGATCACCGATCTTGTGGTTGTGCCTTCATGGATCGCTATCTTTACGCACACCTCATCTATGGCCCTGCCCCATAGGTTATCAATATCAGCGACTTTGGCCGCTTCTGGCCTTTTTTGACCAGATTCGATCGCTGTTATTACAACTGGATATACCTCATCTGAAGATTCGTCGTCGATGAACATTTCATCACCAACACGAATGATCTCGTCCGCCCGCATGTGAGTATGCAGAGGGAAAGAAGCTTCACCCCTGCTTACAATAACCTTTACGTCAATGATCTTGGGAGTTTCTATCACTGTAGGGTGAATCCTGCCGCATTCTAAGCATTTCACCACAGTGTTAACACTTGATCTAAGAACCTCATGCAGCACCGGATGGCGTGGTGAGCATGATGGGCACACAACTTTGACTTCTTCGTTCATTATCTATCCACTTATGACAGGGAAGAGTAAATATTTTACCCCCCAGATACAATCCAACTCCACATATCGAATTGCCGAAATATGCATAGTAATTGAATGATGATCAAATACTTTAAAAAAAGAAGGAATTGTCTATTGTTGCTACAAATTGATCTAATTCTTATCTGTGTGCTGCGGCATGTGCTGCGATGAACTCGCGCAACAGCTTCGTACCCAGGAGAGCAGTTTGTCCACCATCGTACTCTGGAGAGATCTCGACTACATCAAACCCAATAGACATCGGAGCAAGAGTGCGAATGATATCTCTCACCTCTACATCCGTTAGCCCGAATGGTTCGGGAGTTCCTAACCCTGGAGCGAAGGAAGGATCCAATGCATCCATATCAAGAGACAGGTATATCTTATCGCATTCGAGATGTTCAATGGCTTCTGCAAGTACTGCACTTAGACCTTTCTCCCTTAAAGAATCAGGAGTATAATAACAAATGCCTTGATCTTTTGCAAACTCCCATTCTTCCCTGGGCCCACTGCGTACACCAATGGCCACATACTTGTCAGTGATGTCATTGAGTATGTGCCTGGAAACACAGGCATGGTTGAATTTTACTCCGCTGTATTCTTCACGCAGGTCGAAATGAGCATCCATAACCACAAAACCAATGTCTTCGCCAGCATGTTTTGCACATGCCTTCACACAGGGATATGTAAGAGAATGTTCTCCTCCCATCATTATCGGGAGCTTTCCATCCTTTACGATTGGCTCCACAGCGAAGAAAAGCTCTTCGAGTGTTCTCTCAACATCCGAGTAAGGCTCGAAATTACCTGCATCATGGATCAGCAGATCCTCAAGATCTATATCGAAATATGAATTATAGGTCTCAAAATTAGCAGATGCCCTGCGCATTGCATCGGGAGCCCATCTGCTGCCTGTACGGAAAGACGACGTGCCATCAAAAGGAACACCAAAGAGAACATATCTGGCAGACGAATAATCTGACAGAGAATCCATCATACAAAGATCGTGGAACATTTAACCAGAATAACGCATATGCTTTGTATCATGCATGTAGAAGATCATATGAGGTCTAAGTTTACCTCATATCGATTCTCATCTTCCCCATAGCCATAATGTAGGTGATCTCTTCTCCTTCCTTTACTCTTTCCTTATATTCTTCAGGTATAGGAAGCTCAAAGGTCGAGTAATCACCCATGTCCATAAGCTGGGCAACATCTCCTGCTATGGCAATTACCTGAGCGCTTTTTCTTTCAACAAGGGGGACATATATTTTGTCAGATACTGGTCCAACGATCGACCTTTTCTGGTTATCGAAGATCCCAATGGCATCGATCCTTGCTTTTGCTGAACCGTGCTTGCCTGGTTTGGATTTAGAAATGCTCTTTATGACACAGGGCTCATCATCGATTATAACGTACTTTCCCTCTTTAAGTTCCTTTACTTCTACTTGCTGTTTCATTTATGAATTCTCCGGAACGGTCTCTTAAATAAGCGATCAAACATTGAATATGACTGGTAATAATTTACCATTCCATATATCAAGTTATCTATATAAGAAGCATCCAGTAATAATAGAAAGAGAACTATTTAAAAGGTTCAGTGTGATCGATGATCTAACACCCGGGCTTATACTATCTCGAGTTGTTCTAGCTTTTCCTTGGATGGGATTCCCATATTGTTCCATCCCCTAAGATGATAATAGTCACCAATGGCCCTTTTAAAATCTCCTTCAGGAATACCACCGCTTGAAAACATCCTTTGAGGCAAAGTATCATCTTCACAAGTTAAACCGGCTTTGAGATTGAACAATCTTTCAAGGTTCCATATCCTTTCACCCGTCCTCAGGAAGTCCTTAGAAGAATATGACACTCCTGTTGCAGCACTGATCAAGGAGGCAACCTCTCCTTCGCCCAAGGCGAAACTTGCGAACGGACACATGACAACAGAATCAAGAGCTGCTGCAAAATCCTGGAATAACTTAACAAACCCGGGCTTTCCCTCCAACATTGATCTGTCAAGACCAACTGGTTTACCCAATAGTTCAGGTCCGATCATAAATGCGTTCATGTGGCATGCTCCCCTAGTAGAGGTAGCATATGCAAGAGCAAGCCCTGACATGCTTCTGGGATCATAGCCGGGTATTTCCAGGCCTTTGGAACTCATGCTAAGGTCTTTTACGCCCTGTTTATTCATGTAAGACAAAGAACCTTCACCAAGTGAACTGCGGCCCTGTGCTATTTCAGACACTTTTTCCAAAAGCAATGCAGTAGTAAGCTCTTCATCTGATATTTCAAGATCAGAGGCAATAGTAGCTCCACAAGAGAGCGGGTCTAGACCATCAACATAACAAAGGTCGTTAGCCAGCATGATGGACCTAGTATCACTATTCCCTACAGCCGGACCAAAAGCCCATAAAGCATCATAATCAGGCAACAAGGTACCGTTTTCAAGAACTCTTCTGCATCCAAGAGGACAGCTGAAGCATGGTATCTTATAACTTTTGTAAGCTTCTGCCATTCTTTCTGCTGAAATGTTGTCAGCATAATGGAAATTCTGTTTTCTGAAATTCATGGACGGTAGTATATCAAGATGGTCCAGGACATTTACCATAAAAGAGGTGCCATATACAGATAAGCCTTTAGAAGTCACAGGATTTGCCTGCAGCAACCTCTGGGCACTCAAAATAGCTTGCTCAAAGGATTCCGGCTCTGCTATAAGAGGATCATTTGTGCCTTTCACAACGACTGCTTTTAAGTTCTTGGAGCCCGCTACAGCCCCATGACCACCTCTTCCGCTTGAAAAATGATCATCACTCACAAAGTTTGCAAAACGTACTTTATTTTCGCCTGCTCTGCCTATACATGCTACACTGCCTTTTTCCTTCAATGTCAAAGTAGTTTCTCTGGTGTCCTTTCCCCAAAGATGGTCAGCTGCTACAAGTTCCACATCTTCATCGTAGATCGAGAGATAGACCGGCATATCAGACCTGCCAGTGATCACCAGGGCATCGATACCTGCATATTTCATTGCCTTACCGAAGTACCCCCCGGCATTGGAGTCAAATATGGTGTGGGTAAGAGGGGATTTTGTGATAAGCGAATAATGTCCGGACATAGGAGCTGCAGTGCCCGTCAAAGGGCCCGTTGCAAACACCAGGGGGTTCTCAGGTGACAATGGGTCCACGCCAGGCTCAGCAAGTTCATGTAGCAGCTTTATGCCAAAACCTCGTCCTCCCAGATATTTCCTTGCTTGCTTTGCACCTGTTCTTGACTCAGTGATCGCATGAGAACTCAGGTCGACAATGATAGTCCTTCCGGTCCAGCCGAACATTTTTTCACCTTTATATTTTAACGCCTTCTAGTTCCAGAAGCTTGCGTTTCAAAGACAAATTTTCAGGGTCCTTACTTCCACAAAACCCTCCCATACCTTTACTGGAAACTACCCTATGGCATGGGATAATGATAGGATATGGATTTTTTGAAAGAGCACTGCCTACTGCCCTGGAAGCTCTTTTCCTCCCCATTTGTGCAGCCAGTTCTCCATAGGTCATTGTATGACCATATGGTATCCTCCTTGTATGCTCAAGCACATCCCTCTCAAAATCTGAGAGATCGGAGAGGTTCACTGGACACCATGAAAAATCTACCTGTTCCCCTTTAAGATATCGTAAGATCTCGTGGCACAATCGCTCAAGGTCTTCCATCTTTGCCCTCCAGTAGATCATATTCAAGAGAACGTCTTTTTCTACGATAACGTAACCAGTTAATGCCAGAATAGGATAACAGAATCATGCAGGCTGCGACAGCAGCATATATGAGAGGTCTGGTCCTTTCTACAAGTAGTGGATCGATATTGTCCTTTTGATCATAGGTGGGATACATAATATCCCGCCTATCGGTACTGTGCCCAAGACCAAGAGCATGGCCAAGCTCGTGCTTTGCCAGTTCGCGCATGTTTGCATTCCCATATTGCTTCCATGAGTAGCCCTCGTAATTGCCCACTTCCAGGACAATATCCACTCTTACATACTTCCCATTCACTTCATAAGGTCTTGCAAAACCAGCAACACCATTTTCAACTCCGGCATCCTTTTCCAGATTTTCTACCCACATAATATAGATATCAGCTTCACTTTCAGAAGCCACCAGCTTGAATTCTGGTTTATACGCAAGATGGCCATTTCCACCATTTTCCCAGTATGTCATGGCAATCTCCACCTGCTCTTTGTATGTAGGGCTGTAATGCTCTGGGACATTGACAGTATCGATGTATACAGTGATGGGCGAATGGTCCCAAGGAATCATATTAAGTGCCGTGTAGGCATCATCTTCCATTGCATAGACGCCTTGGACTGCCAATGGGCTTAGAAAGCAAACAAAGAGTACATACCCGATGATAGCAGGAAATGTTTGGAACATTGGGCACCATATAAACATACATTACACAATACAAATAGTTAATTGAAGAAGATACGAGCCACATAACGATAAATACGAGTAGGAACAAAGCGGCACTATGGAAAAAAAGATGGCAGTGGTATTTGATTGCGCAGGAACACTGCTACGTATGTATCGTGTTGCAAAAGAAACAGCAACTGGAAATATCCTCGAAGGTATCGAAAGTATCATGCTGGTAGCAGACAGGCCTGGAAGAGCTCTTGTTGTTATGCATGCTGAACCAGCTTTGATCGAGAGAACAGACCCGAGAACAGAACTCAGGAAGTTCATATCTGACAATGGATTAAAAATTGATATAAGTTGTTCCAGTGGACCAGTGAGCATAGAAGAAGCTATATCAATAATAAATGAACAAAAAATCGTGGTTGGGGATGTGATAGAAGTCCTAACCTGGGCACAAAGAAGTTGCCCTGAGATTTA
>JAHFZE010000027.1 GCA_020854785.1 Methanomethylovorans sp. | reverse complement strand
TGATGTTGCAGAGATCCCATATCGAAGTGCCTGAAAACAGGATAAATGAATTCTGTATAGCACATCACATCAGATCACTGTCTTTTTTTGGTTCCGTTCTTCGGGATGATTTCAGAAAGAACAGTGACATAGATGTGCTGATAGAATTTGAGACGGGATACACCCCAGGATTTTTCAAGCTGCAAGAGATGGAAGAGGAGTTATCATCGATCTTGGGAAACAGAAAAATAGACCTGCGTACACCTGAAGACCTGAGCAGACACTTCAGAGACGATGTCCTGCGGGAGAAGGAAGTGTGTTATGAGAAGGGATGAAAAGGTATACCTATTGCATGCACTTGAAGCAGCAGAAAAAGCAGTAGAATACATATCCAACAAAGACAGGCAGGCCATCCATGAAGACGAAATGCTAGCTCTTGCTCTTGTTCGGTTATTAGAGATAATAGCTGAAGCTGCAAATTATGTTTCGGCTGAGTTCCAATCCAAACATCCGGAAATTCCCTGGAATCATATGATCGGAATGAGAAATCGCCTTATACATGGCTATTTTGACGTCAATTATGTGATTGTCTGGAACACAATAACTGAAGATCTAGCTTCTTTGATAGATAAATTGAGAGAGGTCATTGGAAAAGAAGAAAGATAAATAGCTATACTCTCCTGCTAAAAAAGTAATGGGAGATTTTAAACATTCAGACACTTCTCCCCTTGTAACTCCTTCAGTTCTTCGGCAAGCATCACCATCACTATGAAGAACATCAGGTAATCGGCTGCTGGGGTTGCGAGCCATACTCCTTTAAGCCCGAATACCATGGGCAATGTGAACAGAAGGGGCAGCAGGAAGATGAATATCTTGCCCAGGTGAATGAACAGGGCAGACCTTACCCGGTTTATGGACTGGAAGTATGTGGCGTTCACAACCACCACACCCTGTACGATCAATGAAAGCACAAATATCCTCATGCCTCCCACAGTGACCTCAAGGAGAAGAGGATCATCGGGAGTGAAGAACTGCACCACTTTTTCAGGGAACAGGAAGAATATCAGAAATCCCAAAGCACCCACTGCTACACATGCAGCCATTGCAAGTTTCAGGGTACTGCACACCCGCCCGTACAGGCCTGCACCGTAATTGAATCCTATGATCGGCTGCACCCCCACAGCAATACCCTCGAACAGCATGTAGAATATGGAGAACGAATAACCCATTATCCCGTAGGCTGATACATCAGCATCAGAACCATATTGTAACAACACGAAATTATGCGCAAAGAACAAAATGGACACCGACAGCTGCATGGCAAAGGAAGGTAACCCTGCCTCCATAATTCTCCGCACGGTCTGCAGTTCAAAGATAATATTACCAAAGCTGACCCTCAGACCTGCCTTGCTGCTAAAGAAATGCAGCGTCAAACGAACCGCGCTTACTGCAAAAGCGATCACAGTTGCAATGGCTGCCCCGGTGACACCCATATCCATCCTCATGACAAATACATAGTCAAGCACCAGATTGATCAATACGGAGACCACCATGATATTCATGGCTATCATCGGATAACCATCGTTCCTGACAAGCGGGTCAAGAGTGATAGTAAGCAGAAAGAACACAGAACCAAGAAAAATCACATACATGTAATCGTTTGCCATATCCTGTACTGCTGCAGGCGCACCGAATAAACTTAAAAGTGAGTCTCCAAATGCAAGACCCGCTATTGTGATAACAATGGCCACAATGAACACAAGAGGGAAAACATTGGCTACTATCTTCCCTGCCTTATATCTGTTGGACCTGCCAAGCTCAAGAGCTACAAGGCTTGAAGAGCCCATACCCATCATTACCGCCAGAGCAACAATGAACATTACCACAGGAAAAGCCAGAGTTACACCTGCAAGCCCCTGGCTTCCCACACCATTGCCTATGAAATATCCATCGATTATGGTCTGTACACCAGCCACCACAATGCCCAAGATCGCCGGAAAAACGAATCTCTGGAAGAGCTTCCAGATGCTTTCCGAACGCAACTGTTCTTCAGTTACCATTTTCACCCTCATAAAGGTTTGAGGTGATCTTCTGACACAGTACCATGAATGTCTCAAGTGCGTCTGGATAGGCCGTTTTACCAATATTTACTAAATAACCTTCATTTTCAAATACATCAGCCTTCTCATGCTCTTTTGTCAGAGTATCATAATTCTGACCCAGGTTTTCAAAAGAAAATTGTGTTCCCATTTTTATCCTTTAAACAATTAACAGGCTATCTAACCAATCATCCAACTATTTAAAGTGTTCCACTAGAGCATGAACAAAGAAATAGTCTATAAGCCTTATCACACCGATCTGAACATTATAAGAGCTTTATCTTTCTCCACCTTATGGTCTATCATTGCAGAAGTGTATCCACTACCCTTTGGCAGGATCTTGTTCTCCAGAGCATGGATCTTCTCAGGACCCATGTCCCTTAGTTCAGGCACCCATTTCTTGATGTACTCACAGTCCGGATCAAACTTCTGTTGCTGCAGCCAGGGATTGAATATCCTGAAATATGGAGTTGCATCTGCCCCTGTGGATGCTGCCCACTGCCAGTTGCCATTGTTCACACATGGATCATAGTCCACAAGCTTCCGGGAAAAGTACCGTTCACCCCAGCGCCAGTCAATGTGCAGGTCCTTCACAAGGAAAGAAGCCACGATCATCCTTACCCTGTTGTGCATATAACCCGTGGCATTAAGCTGCCTCATTCCGGCATCCACTATGGGAAAACCCGTTCTGCCTTCGCACCATGCCTTAAATCTTGTATGATCATTATCCCAACGAATCCCATCGAACTTTTCCCTGAAGGCGTGCCCGAATACCCGGGGATGCTCAGCAGCAAGCTGAATGAAGAAATCCCTCCAGTAAAGCTCTGAAATAAGGGTATGGTCAGGTCCAAGCTGATCCCTGAAAGAGTGGTACACTTCCCGGATGGATACCGTCCCGAACCTGTTATGAGCCGACAGACCAGTAGTACCCATTCTGGAAGGAATGTTACGCAGCCTGTCGTAATCCATAAACCTGTTCAGATCGGACAGCACTTCCAGCGCATTGCTGCGCCCTCCATGTACGAACAACTCTGGATTATTGTGAGCTAATTCAGGAATAGTCTCAAGGACACCAGAAACATCTGAATTATAGAATTTCCCCTTCTCAAGTGGCACTGGTACCTCCACCGGGAGCTTGCTGGCCGCCCTGAAGAACTGTGTGAACACCTGGTACATCTTCCCCTGCTGAGTCCTCACAGACCCTGGCACCTGCAATGTTGCACCATGGAACTGATGGAACTTCGATCGCTGCTCTGCGCACACCGTAGATATCGCCTCATCCCTGCGAACACTGAACGGAGTGTAATCATTGTTCACAAAAACAGCATCGATCTTCTCTTCACCGATCAGCTTTGCAATGATCTCATGCGGTAAGCCTGAAAACATATACAGCCTGCCACCCAGTGCATTAAGCTGAGCTTCCAGGTCCTTGATGGACATCAGCATGAATTGCAGGGCATTCTTGCTATATTTACCCTCCTGAAGCAACCTGGGATCAAAGATGAAACAAGGCAATACTGCGTGTGAAGAGTGAAGAGCTTGTATCAGTCCGGTATTATCATCAACACGCAGATCCCGCCTGAATATGAAAAGTGCTTTTTGATACATATCACTCGACCTCTATGGCTACCTCATTGTGACGCAGCATAGGAAGCACCCATGGCGGATCGTACTGCATCACGAAGGCACTACCCTTCACAGCAATACTTTCACTTTTCAGGATCTCAGCGAGTTCATGCTTCTTCTGCACATACTTCTCTCTGTTGAGATGACCGGAAAAGCGTATAGTTGCGATCTTACGAGGCTCTAACTCCCGGATAGAGATACGTTCATCCCTGGGGTTCGGGGCATTGTCCACATGAAAACCACGCGGAAGCAAGAAAGACATCTGCAGTCCATTATCGCTCAACACCGTTGTCACAGGTGTTGTCATACTTATCCTAATGCCTTCAGCGTTGTCCCCGAAAATGTAATTTGCAAGTATTGAGAAAGCAGTGTTCTGATCATTTGCATCAGTTGAGATAAGCGTTTGTTTTGGATATTGCCGTATTTCAACACCTTCTCCCAGAACTCTCAATACCGTATATTCGGCTGTTTCCACAGACATGATGTTTCCCCTTTGTGCACAGGCAACTACAGTATTCACTGCATCACAACAATACTACAGATATATCGGTATTCGTACTTAAAGGACTGGAAAGAACAAAAGGAGCATTTGCTTCAGAATAACAAAAAATACGATGCGCCAACCGGGATTCGAACCCGGGTTTAGGGCTTGGAAGGCCCCAGTCATAGCCGCTAGACCATCGGCGCTTGAGCAGCCTATACACGTCTTTTTGTAATATAACATTTTCGCATCACCAGTAAGGTTCGATACAAGCATAACAGCAAGGCCAAAGGCAAAACATAAGTGCTTCTTCACTGTTCACGGACAGATCACAGCTAAAAACTGAAAAACACTGTATATTCACAGTGAATAGCTTGTACGCAGTTCTTTGATCATGTCGCGAAGTTCTGCAGCCCTCTCAAATTCCAGGTTCTTTGCAGCAAGATGCATCTCTGCTTCAAGATCAATGATCATATCGGCAACTTCTTTCTCCGACCTGTCCTCTGCCAGCACAAGAACCTCCGGAACCACTGTTTCATCCACCTCCACAAGTTCACGCTGCAAGGCTTTCCTGATGGTTTGAGGGATAATCCCATGCTGTTCGTTGAATTCCATCTGCAGCTTGCGACGCCTGTTCGTTTCGTTCACAGCACGCTCTATAGAGCCTGTGATATTGTCAGCGTACAATATGACCCGGCCTTCAGCGTTCCTCGATGCCCTGCCGATGGTCTGGATAAGAGACCTCTCTGATCGCAAAAATCCTTCTTTGTCTGCATCCATAATGGCAACCAACGCAACCTCGGGGATGTCCAGACCCTCACGCAGAAGGTTAATACCTACCAGCACATCGAAATCACCCTTGCGCAGGCTGCGGATGATCTCAGTTCGTTGAATGGTATCGATATCAGAATGCATATAGCGCACCTTGACACCCAGTTCATGTAGGTAATCGGTCAGTTCCTCAGCCATTCGTTTGGTAAGGGTGGTAACAAGTGTCCTGTAACCTTTCCCAGTCACCTTTGCTACTTCCCCTATAAGGTCATCCACCTGGTTCTCTACAGGCCGAATCGTGATCTGCGGATCCACAAGCCCCGTGGGACGGATGATCTGCTCCACCACGGACCTGCTCATCTCTACCTCATATTCTGCGGGAGTGGCAGAAACGTAGATGACCGTATTGATATGCTTTGCAAATTCATCGTATTTCAGAGGTCTGTTGTCCAGAGCAGAAGGTAATCTGAAACCGTATGTTACAAGTGACTCTTTTCTAGCCCTGTCCCCGTTGTACATACCCCTGATCTGAGGAATAGTAACATGGGACTCATCGATGACCATCAGATAGTCCTCTGGGAAAAAATCCAGCAGTGAAGAGGGGGGTTCCCCGGGTTTTCTGCCGTCAAAATGCCGCGAATAGTTCTCTATACCGCTGCAATAGCCTAATTCCTTAATCATTTCCATATCGAACTTTGTTCTCTGTTCCAGACGCTGCGCTTCAAGCAGCTTGTTCTCAGCCCGCAGTCTGGCAAGCTGTACCCGAAGTTCCTCTTCAATGTCTATAAGCGCCCTGTCTATGTATTCCTGAGGCATCACGAAATGCTTTGCAGGATATATGGCCAGCGTTTCCCCCATGCCCAGCTCTTCCTGTACCTTGCCTGTGAGCGGCTCGAAATAGGCGATCCTGTTTATCTCGTCACCGAACAGTTCTATCCTTATACCCCGCTTCTCCTGAGCCGGGAATATCTCTATAGTATCGCCCTTTGAGCGAAAGGTGCCCTGTGAAGGTTCTATATCATTGCGCTCATACTGGATATTGATGAGGTCCGCAAACAAAGCAGAACGATCTATCTCCTCCCCTACAGTGAGCATCACGGTCATAGCGCGCCATTCCTGTGGCGAGCCCAGGCTGTATATACAGGAAACACTTGAAACCACGATCACATCTCTACGCTCCAGCAGGGACCTTGTGGCAGACAGGCGCAACCTTTCGATCTCGTCATTAATAGAAGCATCTTTTTCAATATATGTATCCGTAGTGGGAAGATAAGCTTCAGGCTGGTAATAGTCGTAGTAACTGACAAAGTATTCAACAGCATTGTTCGGAAAGAACTCCCTGAACTCAGAGAACAATTGTGCTGCAAGGGTCTTGTTATGCGCTATCACAAGAGTTGGCCGCTGCACGTTCTGTATTACGTTCGCTATTGTGAACGTCTTGCCTGAGCCTGTAACACCCAGCAAGGTCTGGTGTTTCACTCCTTTGTCAATACCTTCAGTGAGCCTGGATATGGCCTCCGGCTGATCACCTTTCGGAGAATATCCAGATACTAAAGTGAAAGGGCGCATAATCTCGTTCTATCTTATTAAAGGAGTATAAAAGTATGCTTGAGTAAAATGTGATAAGGTTTTCACAATGTTCTGACAGATCAGAGCATTCACTCAAAAACAGATCCACATGACCACAACCACATATCTCTGTGATGCTGCAAAATACTGTGAACAGACTGTGTGAACTAACCTGATGATCGGATTTACAGGTGGGAATTCACCTGAGAAGGAGATAAGCCATCAGCATGAGGATCATGGTAAGCAGTATGACTGTCTGGATGCTTTTTCTGTCGGTTCCCAGTATTAGAGGGATCGGACCGAGCATTATGATTCCACCAATTCTTACTTCTGACCCTGGTGGCTTATCTGTTGAGGCAGGCTGATGCTCACTGGTGTCATCAATTCTCTTGTAGAAAGGGTACTCAGGTGGTTCACTGCTGTCCCCGTTGGAATAGATGGAATTACCAACGATAACCACAATAGAACCAATGAATATTGATATTATCCCCGTGATTATCAGCAGTTGAGCATCCATCACATTCTCCTCCAGAAAAAAAGGTATATCAGGAACATGAATAGACCTGCATACATCATAGATGTGGTGACACCAGGAGATGAACCAAAAACTATCGGTATAGGCCCAATGAGCACAAGACCACCGAACTCTCCACTGTCACTGTTTTGTGAACCTAACAGGAAAACGCCAGCAAACAGCAATATAACTCCAATGGATATAAAAGAGGAACCGATCCTGACAATGTCGCGAGAGGATGCCATAAGAAGTAGTAAAAAAATATTTAAACTATGTTCTGATGAGGAATACCTTGATATACCTGAAGTTCCGCGGGTTCATCGGAAATATATCTGTACTCCCGTTGCGTCCTGTTGCCCCTGCGCTCAAGGAGGTTCTTACCGAACATGCGGGATAGATAGGTGGACACTGTGCTGAGCTTAATAGCACCGTATATTTTCTCATAGTGCTGCTGTATGTCATGGGATGAGAACCAGACGCGCGGATATTCATATTTCAGGAACAGTTCCAGCCTTTCATTGATCGTGAGCTTGGTGTCCCCTATCCTTTCCTGAAAAGAAGGAGCCTTGCGCGCTGAAGTGACAGACCGTTCTTGACCTAACTGTGATTGTTGTGGCGACTGTTGCGGCGTGTTGTCAACTGGTCTATACTGGTTCACAGGTAATGTATTAGAAGGTTGTGATGGTGCTGCGTATTGAACCATATTGGGCTGTACGTAATTGGAATGCATTGGTGGCACCATTTGCTGGTACTGTGGATACATCGTATATGGATATACCAAAGGTTGTTGTGGTGAAAAGAACTGTGGCGAAACCGGTTGCATAAAAGGTTGTGATGTCATAACAGGCATCTGAAAGAACTGTGGCGGTGATTGATAAGATTGTGCAACTACCTGTGGTGAAGGTTGTGATGCTGTCTGTTGACAAGAAACAGTGTGATTTGTCACAGAAGCAGAAGAAGGTCCTGATGCCTGGATACTCTTTCCTGTGAACGACTCTATGAATGAGACCAG
>JAHFZE010000056.1 GCA_020854785.1 Methanomethylovorans sp. | reverse complement strand
CGGGAAGAGATTATGTTGTGGTTGAAGCTGGCAACAGTTATCACCGGTATGCCGTATTTTGCTCCGGTCTCTACAGTATGCTGCAGGACTGGCTTGGGACATGCGTCCGCATCCACTATTATCCTCAGTTTAAATTCCTCCATTGAAAACCGGCAGAAGTGCCATCCCGGTTCCTTCTAGGGCATATATATGTTCATTCCGGCTCTTTCGGCAGCATTTTTTAAGTGAGTCATGACAGCCTGTTTAGCCTTCTGAGGATCACCTGTAAAAATGCTCTCTACAACATGCCTGTGTTCAGAGAGTACAGTTTCGGCTCTCTCAGGTGACATCATGGTCTTGATCCTCAGTTCAGTTGCGAGAGAATGAAGTTTGTTCTGCAAGAAAGAAAGAAATTCTATCAACACCGGATTATGGCTTGCTTTCGCGATAGCCTCGTTATATTTGAAGTGAGCCTCGTCTCCCGGAGATGAACTTCTTACTGCTTCTTCCATCTCTTTAAAAGCCTTTTTGATCAAAACCATGTCTTCCTTTGTGTGTCTTACTGCTGCAAGCCCGGCTGCTTCGGATTCCAAAAGAGCCCGCATCTCGTAAAAATAATTTATCTCGTCAACAGATATCGTTTCAAAAACGTCTGAAAAACGAAAAGCTTGTCTCTGATTGGGATTCTTAACTATTATTCCCCTGCCCTGTTTCGATTCAAGTATGTCGTCATTTTTGAGGCTCGCGATGGCTTCCCTGAGTATAGTTCTGCTTACTCCATATTTCTCCGCCAAAACTGTTTCAGCCGGCAGCCGGTCACCGGGAAGAAGCATACCCGACTGTATCTCTGAAAGAATAAGTTTTGAGATCCGCGAGGAAAGCCTTTCCGTTTTGAGTTCGGATGGCTTTGTTCCTGATCCTCGCATAATATTGATTTTTTTCTCCATTTAAAACATCCTTCTTTCCTCAATAACAAATATTAGCCATCCTTCTATTGCTCTACATCACAAAATATACAGGCAGTTTAAGAATTATTCCAGTGCCGTGATCAGATCAAAGACAAATTGACCGGGTTCGATGCATTTTAAGTATTGACAAAAATTTGTATGATTGTAGTATTATAGTATAAACTTTCGAAAGACAAAACAGGAATGTAAAAAATATAAATGAGGAGTGGTTTAGCTTTGAAGATGAAAGAAGCCCTAATGATGCAGGGAGCAAAGACCATCATGGATAATTGCGTCTCCCTCAAAGCAGGGGAAAATATCCTGATAATTACGGATATGGTGCAGGAGAATATTGCTAAAGTACTTGCAGCGGCTGCAGTAGAACGCGGTGCTGAAGCAGTGGTGAGTGTTATGAAGCCGCGTAAAAAGGCCGGCGAAGAACCTCCCAAGATGATTGCTGAAAGCATGCTGCATGCAGATGTGATCCTTATTCCTGTAAGTTATTCCGTCACACACACCTACGCTGTCAAAGCCGCAGCCGCAAACGGAGCCCGCATCCTTGTCCTCACCGATTTTACTGAAGAAATGCTGATACACGGGGGCATCGAGGCAGATTTCCAGTCGATCAAGCCCGTCTGCAAAGCGGTAGCAGATGCTTTTGCAAAGGGGAACAAAGTTCACGTAACCTCCCCCGGCGGGACCGACCTTTGGCTGGATATTACAGGAAGACGCGGCAATGCATTGTACTGTGTAGTGGAGCCCGGTGAATTTTCTACGATCCCCACAGTGGAAGCCAACTCATCCCCGATAGAAGGATCTGCCAACGGAAGGATCGTTGCAGATGCGAGCATTCCCTATCTTGGCATAGGAGTCCTGAATGAGCCTGTCGTAGTAGAAGTTAAAGACGGGTTCATAACCAGTATTTCAGGCGGAAAACAGGCAGAAGTGCTCAAGAAAGACCTCGCCAGCCACAACGACCATAATTGCTACAACATCGCGGAACTCGGAGTAGGTTTGAATCCAAAATGCAGGATGTGCGGGATCATGCTCGAAGATGAGGGTGTTATCGGGACTGCTCATATTGGCATCGGTACCAGCATTACTCTTGGCGGGACAGTCAAGGCGCCTACCCACTATGACCTCCTCATGTGGAATCCCCGTATTGAAGTAGACGGGAAAGTCATAATCGACGGAGAAAAAGTACTGGTCTAAAAAGCAGGGACAAACTGCCGTGTCTCTTTAGAAATATTAACTGCAGCAAAAAATAAAGGAGGAAATCACAATGAAAAAAAGCTTCAAACTGTTTTTTGCCGTATTAGTCGTCTTAACCCTTTTTGGTATGACTCTTCCTGCCATAGCCGCGCCATATCCATCAAAGGCTGTTGTCGCTATCGTTCCCTTTGGCCCGGGAGGCGGCAATGATATTCTCATTCGTCTAGTTGCAAAATATATTTCCCCTGAGCTCAACGGGCAGGCTTTGGTAGTTGAGAACAAGCCGGGAGCCGGCGGCCAGATCGGCTGGACGACACTTGCAAAAGCAAGGCCTGATGGATACACGATCGGTGCTACAAGCCTTCCCTCAATGATCCTGGTCAAGAGCCTTCGTAAAAATGTACCCTTTGAAATGGATGATTTCCAGTATATCTGTAATTTCCAGGTCGACCCGATCATCTGGGTAGTGAACAAGGACAGTGAAATGAAGACAGCAAGAGATGTAATGGAATTTGCACGTAAAAATCCAAACAAACTTAATGTGGCAGGAGACGGCCCTCAGAGCAACGTTCAGCTTCAGCACCTGATCGCGTCGAAGCTCCTTAAGATGGATACGAACTTTGTGCCTTACAGTGGTTCAGGTCCTGCAATTACAGCTCTTCTTGGAAAACAGGTAGATCTTGCGGTGACTACATTGAGTTCAGCCATCCCGCACATCGAAGGCGGAAGACTGGTGCCCCTTGTGGTTTTCTATGATAAAAAGCTTCCCGGTGTCAGCATCAAAACATCGAAGGAAGTATTTGGAATGGATATCCCCTCTGCAGGCACAGCACTTCGCGGCGTAGCTGCTCCCAAGAAAATGAATGCAAAAGACGTAGCAACACTTGAAAAAGCATTTGAAAAAGTAGCAAAGAATCCGGAGTTCCTTGCACAGGCCAAGTCACTCGGCCTGACAATAGAGTTCATCGGAAACAAGGATTCAAACAAACTGGTTGAAGAATCAACAAAGATAGTCGAAGAATATAAATCACTCTTTTAGTTTATTGGTTTGTACAAATAATGTGATCCTCCGCTTTTTAGCGGAGGATCCAATTCAGGGGTGAATTTGATCTCTATGAAAAAGACATCTAAAGAATTGTTCTTTGCAGTATCGATCACTTTAATTTCATTGCTTCTCCTAATAACGAGTTTTACCTATCCGGCGGAGTCATCACAGTTTCCCAGGTTTCTGTGTGGTCTTATGCTGCTTTTTTCTGTATTGATACTAGTAAAGGGATTGCGTTCAAAAACAGGAGCGAAGGAAAAATCCAATACTGAAGTAAGCTCCGGCAGCATAATGGTAAAGCTTAAAGCTCCTGTTCTTGTCTTTTCTCTTACTATTGCTTACCTGGCAGGGATAATGTACATAGGATATTTTGTCAGCAGCACGATTTTCCTTATCGGGACAATGTCAATTTTCGGCAGACAGGGCCTTTTCACAAAGACCATTGCAACAGCCGGTTTTTTGCTGGTAGTTTATGCGCTGTTCGTTAGTTTTCTGGGACTCAGGCTTCCTGAAGGCCTTTTGTTCTAGCTCTGGAGGTACTAAAAATGGAAAACATATTCTCAGGCATTACCCAGGGACTTTTTTCACTGGCTGACCCAATGATACTGCTTCTTATCTTTGCGGGTACAGTCTTTGGGGTGGTTATTGGAGCTCTTCCCGGACTTACAAGCACTATGGGAGTTGCACTGTTGGTCCCCGTAACATTTGGCATGAGCCCTGAGATGGGTTTGGCTCTTCTTGGAGCGATCTACTGTTCGTCGACCTATTCCGGAGCTATCAGCGCAATACTGATCAATATCCCCGGGACACCGGCTAACTGCTGTACGCTTCTTGACGGCTATCCTATGACTCAGAAGGGCGAATCCGGACGGGCAATTGCACTGGCAACATCTGCATCTGCATTTGGGGGTTTTGTCAGTATTTTCGCATTACTCTTCCTTGCACCTCCGCTTGCAGAGTTTGCACTGAAATTTGG
>JAHFZE010000224.1 GCA_020854785.1 Methanomethylovorans sp. | reverse complement strand
GCTTCTTTCAAAGGAACAGATAATATAGATGGTGACCCTACGGAAGGCGCACTGCTTGTATCCGGACTTAAGGCCGGTAAGTTCCATCTTCCCCGCAAGGATGTTGTCCCCTTTGAGCCGGAACAAAGGTTCATGGCCACACTGCATGAAAAGGAAGATGGTTCACGGATGATCTATGTAAAGGGCTCCCCTGAAACTGTCCTTGACATGTGTGTCTCACAGTTTGACGGAAATGAACATGTTCCTGTAGATACGGAAGGTATCATGAAGGCTGCTGAGCAGATGGCATCAGAAGCTTTGAGAGTTCTTGCTATGGCCTACAGGGAGGTTCCCAAGGATGTAGCGGGCATTGAAGCAGAGGATATAGGCGATCTTGTATTTGTGGGACTGCAGGGTATGATGGACCCCCCAAGGGATGATGTGATGGAGGCCATAGCAAAATGCAAAACTGCAGGCATTCGGGTAATAATGATCACAGGTGACCATCTGAAAACTGCCTATGCCATTGCAAGAAAGATAGGCATAGAGTCCGCAGATGCTCTATCTGGAGGTGATATGGGGAAAATGTCCGATGAGCTTCTGAGCGAAAAACTGGATTCTGTTTCTGTTTTTGCACGTACGTCTCCTGAGGATAAGTTAAGAATAGTGAAGCTGCTCCAGAAAAAGGGGGAAGTTGTGGCAGTTACCGGGGATGGCATTAATGATGCTCCTGCCCTGAAAACAGCGGATATCGGCGTAGCCATGGGCCTCACAGGCACCGAGGTGGCAAAAGAAGCTTCGGACATGGTACTTGCAGATGACCACTTCTCGTCCATTGTAGCGGCTATCGAAGAAGGCAGAGATGTCTACAGCAAGATCCAGAAGATCATACTATGGACACTGCCCACGAACGGCGGACAGGGGTTATCCATAGTGATCGCGGTGTTACTAGGGATCACGTTGCCTCTGGTGCCCCTGCAGATCCTATGGCTCAATACAGTGACAGCTATCGGACTTGGTGTCCCCATCACTATGGAGCCAAAGGAAAGGGGCATACTGAAAAGACCGCCAAGGCCGCCTAAGGAATCGATTCTCGTTCCTCTGATCAAGAGAAGGATCGTGTTCGTATCCCTGCTGATCGTTGCAGGGGCATATCTTACATTCTTCCTGAAGATGGGAAGAGATGGGGATCTTACTGCAGCACGTACTGTTGCTTTGAACACGATAGTGTTCTTCCAGATATTCTATCTGTTCAATTCCAAATCGATGCATGAGTATGTCTACAAAGATCTGCTGTCTAACAAGTACATGCTGCTGGGTATTGGTATAGTGATATTGCTCCAGTTGCTGATAACTTATAATGGCGCTCTGAACTCTGTCTTTTCCACAGCACCTCTTCTGGCTGTGGATTGGCTGATGATCATATTGGTTGCCAGTACAGTGTTCTTCCTCATAGAACTTGAAAAATATCTGCACAAGAAGCACTATATATCGGGGTGACCGACATATTAATATATTTTTATTTATACTTTTATTTGGTGAAATAATGGCCGAGATCGAACAATCCATGGTATATTTCAAATGCGGCTCATGTGAGTATGTCTTTGAGGCAGACCCTGAACTATTCGAAGTAACATGCCCGCAATGCGCAAGCGGGAATACGTACAGGATCTGAAAGTAATTATATAACAGGTCGTGCCTTAGATATTCACTGAATGAGAGGCAAACTGATCACTTTAGAGGGTATCGATGGTTCCGGTAAGTCTACGATATGTCGGTTACTGCAGGATGATCCGGGGTTTGATGGTTATATATTCACCCGGGAACCTACTACAAGCTGGCTTGGAGATGCCGTGAACCGTGCCCTTCGCAGCGATACGGACCATATAGCGGAACTCATGCTTTTTCTGGCTGACCATGCAGATCATATTTCCAGGCTTATTCGCCCCTCGCTTGAAAGCGGGTCCAGTGTTATATCAGACCGCTATTCCGCAAGCAGATGTGCTTATCAGGGCGTTACACTTCAGGATCTTTTTAAAGACCCGCTGGATTGGGTGCGCTCTCTGCACAAAGGCTGGACCATTGACCCTGATCTTATAGTTCTTTTTGATATCGACCCGGCCATGGCTGTGAAACGCTGTGGGGATCGCGGCGAACGCTCGAAGTTCGAGAAGATGGAATTCCTGAAAAAAGTACGCAGCAATTACCTGCGGCTTGCAGCAGAAGATCCTGGAAAGTTTGTTGTGGTCAATGCTGACAGACCCTTAAATGAAGTAAAAGAAGAAGTTTTCAGGATCATTGCTCATGCAGTAGAAAGCCGGGAATAAAGGACGGACAAGCTCTCATGGAGCATTTTTTGGAACATAGCTTTTCCTGTTCCCGGCTCTAAGGATCACAGATCGTTCGCATCTGCGAACTTGATGAGGGTTTCCCCCAGGTCCCTTATATATTTTGGATTGAGATTGAAACGCCCTCTTTTCTGGCCAGCTCTTTCTTTTGCTATCTCTACATACTCATTTTCATATTTCTCACTAGTAGCAAGGCTGATAGTAAGGAACCAGCCTCCTCCCATTTTGATCTCTGCAAATCCGTCTTCCAATGTTATCTCAGATCTTGTTTCAGATGTATTATCGATCTCTTCCAAGCATGTCACCTTTATTCTCGTCATTGCTGTGCCATGTACAGCGGTATCGAACCATTGTGCAGCGCAGTTGCCACAAGGGCTCCCTTCACTCCTATCCTTTCAAGTGTTTCGATATCATGTATATCTTTCACACCGCCTCCAAGCAGCACATCGTGATTGGAGATGGAAACAATGTTACTTAAGAATTGTGAATCCACACCGCTGGATGTGCCTACTCTGTCCATATCAAGCATGATGATATTCTTGATATCGAGAAGATTGAGCTCACGTATAATGTCAGCCGGTTCACAGGGCATGAGAGGATCAGATGTAAGTACCTGGCCGTGCTTCTTGTCAATGCTCACATTCACTTTGCCCGGCAGGAGAGCAGCAGTTTGTTTTATTGTTCGAAGGGATGCGGTTTCGGTCCCAAGGATGATAGTATCTGCGAGAGTGCTTGCGTCCATTGCTTCTTTCAGCGAAGAGATCCCAAGGTCCAGCATAGTACTGACCCGGGATGATATTTGTTCTATCATCGCAAAATTGGTCTCATGATGTCCTTTTCCCTGCAGGATATTGAGGTCGGCAATGTACACTTCTTTTGGCTTGACCTCTTCTAACAGCTTTATAGGTTCTGAGGTACTACAGATGAGGCTCTTAAGATGCACTGGACGGTAATTCTTCCGATTCCCGCCCTGAGCGTGGACCACATTCATATTATATAAATCAAGTGCAAAAACTATACGAAACATATATTAACTGATAGACATTCTCATGCTATAAAATAGAGGTTATTATTATGAAATTGCTAGTCAGCCCAATAAACAAAGAAGAGGCTATCGCTGCATACAAGGGTGGTGCTGACATCATTGATGTGAAGAACCCTAAGGAAGGCTCTCTGGGCGCCAACTTCCCCTGGGTCATCAGATCAGTGAAAGAAGCCATCGGTTCTAAAAAGCCAATCAGTGCAACTATTGGTGATTTCAATTACAAACCGGGTACCGCATCTCTGGCAGCTTTGGGTGCTGCTGTTGCAGGTGCTCAATATGTGAAGGTGGGTCTCTTCGATGTGCAGACCGAGGACCAGGCTCTTGAGATGCTGACCAATATCAACAGAGCGGTCAAGGATTATGACCCGTCCAAAAAAGTTGTTGCATCGGGTTACTCTGATCATAAGCGCATAAACTCCATTTCTCCTCTTCTGCTCCCGGCCATCGGCGCAAAAGCCGGTGTGGACGTGGTAATGGTCGATACCGGTATCAAGGATGGCCGTTCCACCTTTGAGTTCATGTCCGAGGAAGAGCTTATGCGATTCACAGGCTCTATTCGTGAGTTTGGTATGGAATCTGCTCTTGCGGGTACTCTCAAGTTCGATGACCTACCTATGCTCAGGCGCATCCAGCCTGATATCATTGGCATTCGTGGCATGGTATGTGGCGGGGACCGTACTGCCTGCATCCAGCAGGAACTTGTTGAGAAACTGAAGAATATGATCTGAATAGTTCCGGTCTTTCCGGATATTTTCTACTCTTTTTTTCCACCGTTTTATGTGATGGTTTGAGAAATGTTGATCCAATCGTAACAACATCTGAGGATGATCAGCTCCATGTACGCCTATGATAGATACTTCAGTATCATCTTTTCTACGAGCTGATTTCAAAAAGCTTAAATATGTTCTTTAGATTATGCTTCTAAAAAAGAACAATGTGTTTGGAGAGGTGGAAGGATGAGATCAGGTTCATCTAAAACAGTGCTTGTTACGGGCGGTGCCGGGTTCATAGGCAGTCATGTTGTAGACAGGCTGCTGGCCGACGGCCACAATGTAGTGGTTTTCGATAACATGACCTCCGGTAAAATGGGATTTATTGCTCATCATTTAAAGGATCCGCATTTCAAGTTCATCAATGGAGATCTGCTCCAGCCTGATCAGATCTACCTGGCATGCAATGGTGTGGATCAGGTCTTTCACCTTGCTGCCAATCCTGATGTAAGGATCGGAGCTTCTGACACCCGGATGCATTTGGACCAGAACATTCTGGCCACATACAGCCTTCTGGATGCCATGCAGAAGCAGCATGTGAAAGAAATAGCTTTCACCTCTTCCTCCACTGTCTATGGAGAGGCAAACATCATTCCAACCCAGGAGAACTATGGTCCATTGATCCCGATTTCCATGTATGGGGCTTCCAAGCTTGCCTGTGAGGCGATGATCACTGCCTACTGCCATACTTTTGACATGAGGTCATGGATATTCAGATTTGCCAATATAATAGGCGACCGTGGGACCCATGGCATCATAGTGGACTTTATCCATAAGCTTAAAAGAGATCCTGCCCACCTTGAGATCCTGGGTGACGGGAAACAATCCAAATCCTATCTTCACGTAAGGGAGTGTGTGGATGCTATGATGCTCGTTGTCCTCAAAGGCAACGACCAGGTCAATATCTTCAACATCGGCTCTGAAGATGTCATCTCAGCAACCCGTATCGGTGAAATAGTAGCTCAAGAGATGGAACTTAGCCCGGAGGTCACATACACGGGAGGAGCACAGGGCTGGAAAGGTGATGTGCCTAAAATGATGCTCTCTATCGAGAATTTAAAAGCACTGGGATGGAAAAAAGGTAAGGGTAGTGAGATGAATGTGAGAGATACCGTTAGATCCCTGCTTAAAAATATGGAATAGGTAGTATCAGTAAAGCATTTAAAGAGTTTTGACATATATACAATTAGGACAATTATATGAATGTTCATGTCAGACTCACCAGTGATCGCAAAATACAACTTCCGGAATGCGTGATCCAAAAAATGGATCTATCAGTGAACGATGAGATAATTGTGGAGATCGAAGATAACAGGTTGGT
>JAHFZE010000128.1 GCA_020854785.1 Methanomethylovorans sp. | reverse complement strand
TATTGCCATCACCCGATAATCGTTCATTCGTCCCAGGAAAGACTGGGAGATGTGATCAAGAGGCTTAAAGTCTATCCGATCGATCTCGAGGATGATGTAGTAGATGAGGATCTGATCATTTACTGGAACAAAGATGACCCGGATAGACGCATCATTACAGGTTCGGACCTGCTGGGCAGGCTCCTGCGGGGTATAGTGGTGAGGGTGGAATAATAACCCCCTATAAAGTATACTGGTGAAATATTCTGCCTTCATCGTTCCTGAGCACATTTCCATATTATACGATCATGTTCAGTGGATAAAAGGTATATACTCTTAAAATAATAGTATTTTTGCATATAGTATTGATGTTGTAGGAGAGATAAATATATGAAAATTAAACTAATGATAATTACCCTACTTTGTCTGGGCCTGTTATCCACTACAGCCCTGGCGGCAAACAATTCAACGGGTAACAGGATATGGGATGCTGGCCAGGAACCGGCGCTGGAATATTCTTGGTCACCTCTTAGCTATTCGGGCTTCTATTATGACCTGGACTCAGGCGAAGGTTCTGAAACGCTGACGGTTAAACTGGACAGCTATTCGGACAGGTCCATTGAAGAGGATGACCTGATCTACTCCACAAGACCGATAGAAACTGGTTTTGAGCACAGGGATTGGGGATCCTTCCAGATCATCGGTTTCATGGCAGAACGATACTTTGCAGGCTACTCAGACAATACTGCCTTTACAAGAGCTGTCAGCCTGATCTCTGATGGACAGCTTGCAAAGGTCCTCATAAATGACGATGACCAAAAATCCCTTTTCACAGGTTCATCACTTGTCCTAAGAGAAGGATATGTGCTGGAAATAACAGAGATAGATCTCAATGGTAACAAAGTGTTCGTCACCCTGAAGAAAAATGGAGTGCAGGTAGATAGTACCGTCATAGCCTCTAATCAGGATTATATTTACAAGACCAGGGTAGGCTCCACAGATGATTTCCCCCTTATAGTCGTACATTTGGATAATATATTCAGGGGAACTGAAACCAATGCAGTATTTGTAAAGGGTGTATTCCAGGTATCTGACGATTACATATCTGTTGAGGGCGGTGACAACTATGGGAGAATGAGAGTAAGGACCGTGAGCGATGAGCAGATCACAATGTCAAATCCCAATGTCATAAACCTTAACGCAGGCAGGACCATTAACATAATGGGAAAGCTGAATTTCGTTGTTGCCGATGACAGAGTTCTTCGTTTTGCTCCCGTGGTGGACATGACAGAACCGGGAACATACGAACTGCGTGGTACGGTTGCAGACGGAGCCTTTAACTGGACATCACTGAACTTCGAAGGTTTCTACTACAACATAGATGAAGGCATAGGTACGGAATCACTGGAAGCAAGAGCCTTTAGTGGAAGAACAATTCCTACTGGCAACCTTGTGTATTCCACAACAGCTCAGCAGGTCAGCTTTGAACATAGTGCCTGGGGAAAGTTCGAAGTGATTGGCTTCCTTGCGCAAAAATACTTTGCAGGCTATCCGGATAATGAGTTCACCAGGTCTGTAAGCATGGTTTCTCAGGGCCAGCTTTCTAAAGTGCTTATAGATAACGATGATAAGAAATCAGTATCTCCGGGCTCATCATTGATACTTGAGGAAGGGTATGTGCTTGAAGTGGTGGAAGTAGACCTTAATGGTAACAGGGTGCGTGTGTCACTCACACAGAACGGCCAGGAAATAGACACGGGTATCCTTTCGTCCAACACTGACTATGTGTACAAAAGAGATCTGGGCTCTTCTGATGACGTGCCCCAGATAGTTGTCCATTTCAATGAGATCTTCAGGGGACGTGAGGTCGATGCTATCTTTGTACAGGGTATTTTCCAGATCTCTGAAGACTACATTGCCCTTGAAGGTTCTGACAGGTTTGGCAGAATGGAAGTTGCAAGTATCTCTGAGGATGGTATAAGTCTGGAGAACAGGAACTCTATCTCCCTTACTAAGGATAATGTGATCTCTATAATGGGTGACATATCAATGAAAGTGGCAGATTCGGACACTTTGAGGTACTACCCATTTGTGTTGACCACAACAGCCTCATCCCAGCAATTGTCCATAGAAATGCCTGAAACGATCATAGCAGGAACATCCGTGGATATAAAAGTGGCTTCCCAGGGAGCAGCTGTAGAAGGAGCGATCGTGAAGTTCAACAACGTGCAAAGAGGAACGACATCTAACGAAGGGATACTTTCTGTCGCCTTAAGCGAGACCGGGACTTTCAAAGTGACTGCGGAAAAGGAAGGCTATGTCACCGGTGTCCTGGACGTTGAGGTAATATCTGCAGATGATGCCACAAGAAAGCTTGAGATAGAGGTCAGTCCTGAAACCGTGTTCGCAGGAGATGAAATATCCATCTCTGTAAAGAAAGCGATCGGTGGCGAACCTGTGGATGGGGCGGCAATATATTATGACGGCGCTGCCATAGGCAACACTTCTACAGAGGGTATGCTCGCATATACACCAAAAGATGCAGGCATACACAAGATAAGGGTCGAAGCGAATGGTCTGCTTCCAGCAGAGCTGACCTTTGAGGTCGAAGCTCCTGAAAATATGTTCGTATATTCCGATCTGACCATCGATCCGGCCACATCCGAACAGGGTAAGCCCGTGAAGATAACCGTCAAGGTTGCCAATACTGGCACTTCAGCAGGTGAGGCCAGAGTGGAACTATTGGTGAACGGCAATGTAACCGACGCACAGAACATCTCTCTTGCAGCAGGAGAGGAAAAGATCGTGGAGTTCACTGCAACTGCAGACCAGCCGGGTACGGTCGATGTGCAGATAGATGACCAGCAGGGATCATTTGAAGTAACGCAGAAGACTCCTTTTGTGGGAACAGTTGCAGCAATAGCCATAGTGGCAATGGTTGCTGTATTCAGGAGCCGCAGGAACAAAGGATAAAGCATTGAACAGAGGATATTTATATCCTCCTTTTTCTTTTTCTGTAAAAATGATCATGGACACACGATCAACAAGTTCAATTAAGATATAGGTTTTCTACGGAGCACTTGCTGTTTTTATCACAATGCTTCAAATTGTGCTCTCAGATAGAAGACAAAGAAGCATATACGTTCCAGACACCTGTTGTCACAAAGTCTACAGCCAATGCTGCAAGGAAAAGTCCCATGATCCTTGTGAATACCAGCATGCCGGTATACCCTATATACTTGTAGATTCGTCTGGAGAACAGGTATATTACCAGACATACTGTAAATGTGATCAATATGCTTATTATCACCATGGACTTCTGCACCATAAGATCGGTGCTTCCCATGAGCACGATCACTGTGGTGATAGTTCCCGGACCCGTCAACAAGGGCAATGCAATGGGGAATATCCAGATGTCGGACCGATCCTGTGATTCACTGATCTCGTTCTCAGTGATACTTTCCCTAGATACTTTTGCGAACATCATATCCAGTGCTACGTGGAACAACAGTATACCACCGGCAATGCGTAGTGAGTCCACATCAATGCCGAAAAGGTCCAGCATCATCCTGCCAGTAATGGCAAAGAAGAGAGCTATGACACAGGCAAGGAAAACCGCTCTTTTTGCAATGATGTTCTTCTCTTCAAAGGTCATGCGACTGGTAAGGGATATGAAGGTCACAACTCCGCTGATAGGGTTAACTATCACGAAAATGGAAATAAGGGAATAGGTTAGAAAGGCCAGGTTATCCATTAATCATCCACATTAAACGTTGTTGTTCAGGCTAACATATTCTGTAAGAATCATGCTTTTAATGACACCAAACAGTTAAAAGCCTTATTCTCAAAAAAAGGTTAAAAGAAAAATGCCAAAAGAAGCCAAAGATGCTCATTTTTCCTTAGAGAGGGCTTCTTTTACTATCTTTAGCGCACAGAGGTCCCCACACATAGAACAGGCATCGCTGCCGGTAACACGGTTTTCCCTGATACTGCGCGCACGTTCACCGTCTATGGCCAGCCTGTACTGTTCTTCCCAGTCAAGCCTGTGACGCGCGTGTGACATCCTGTCGTCCATTGCACGTGCTCTATCCCGTTGTCCTTCTTTTGCAATGTCTGCAGCATGTGCAGCTATCTTAGTTACGATCGTACCTTCCCG
Organism: Methanomethylovorans sp.; assembly: GCA_020854785.1. Classification (GTDB taxonomy): domain Archaea; phylum Halobacteriota; class Methanosarcinia; order Methanosarcinales; family Methanosarcinaceae; genus Methanomethylovorans. The sequence continues at coordinate 398 of JAHFZE010000128.1, read as the reverse complement.
TATGTCACTTACCGTGGGCAATGCCAGGTGTTCCGAAGGCGTGGTCATGCACAGAAAATCGGCACCATACATGCCCGCAAGAGTTCCGCCGATAGCACCTGTTATATGGTCATATCCCGGAGCTATATCGGTTACCAGAGGACCCAGGAGGTAGACAGGAGCATCAAGGCACAGACTCTTCATGGTCTTTACGCATGTCTCTATCTCATTCACAGGCACATGCCCCGGACCTTCCACAAAGGATTGCACATTGGCACTACGTGCCCTTTTCACAAGTTCGCCCAAAGTGACGATCTCAGTGAACATTGCACCATCAGATGCATCATGGATACAACCCGGTCTCATGCCATCCCCAAGGCTCACAGCCATGTCATGCTCATAGGCTATTTCAAGGAGAT
>JAHFZE010000154.1 GCA_020854785.1 Methanomethylovorans sp. | reverse complement strand
GCTAAGGACATCAACCGGAAGGCTCCAAATAAATAGATGATAATTAATCCGATTATCATACATAGAAAATTTTTCAGTATAGAGCGCTTGGGTAGAATTTCCAGGAGCTTGCCTGTTACAAATGCTGCAAAAATGAAGCCTACAAGATAGCCTCCGGTTGGACCAAAAAGCACCCCCATGCCAGAAGCCCCTCCTGCAAATACAGGAAATCCTACTACACCCAGCAGCAAGTACACGATCATACTAATTGTTCCCCATCGGCTACCTAACATGGAACCTGCAAGCAATACGAAGAATACCTGCATTGTAACAGGAACAGGTGTAAAGGGCAGAGGGATCTTCACATATGCACCTACAGCTGTGAGAGAGGCGAAAAGAGCTGCAAAGACCATTCTCTTGAGATCAGTGCGAGATCTTTCATTGTAAGAAAGAGTATTGTAAACCACAATTGTAAAACTGGTTTACATTGGATTTAAAGATTATCATCTTATAATGGAAAAGACATGAAAAAAGAAAGCCGAAGTAAGTTCGGCCACAGCTGATCGTTCATAAAAAGAACTGGATCAATCACCCAGTTCTACGTCGGAGCCAGGCATGCCTCCAGCACCTGCCTTGCCCTTGCCTGAAGATGCAACCACATCATCGATCCGGAGGATCATAACAGCAGCTTCAGTAGCTGAGTTGATCGCTTGTGTCTTTACCCTCAGTGGCTCAATGACACTTTCTTCCCACATGTCAACGACCTTGCCGGTATATATATTGACGCCTGCCCTCTTGTTGCCTTTCTCATGCTGGGAGCGCAGCTCAACAAGTATGTCTATTGGATCAAGTCCGCCATTCTCCGCAAGTGTCTGCGGAATGATCTCCAAAGCATCTGCAAATCCATTTACTGCAAGCTGTTCTCTACCTTTGAGCGTTGAAGCGTACTGCCTGAGCTTCAGTGCAAGTTCGATTTCTGGTGCACCTCCGCCTACAACTACCTTGCCATCTTCAAGGCAAACACCTACAACCCTCAGTGCATCATTGAGCGCACGCTTCAGGCTATCTACTATATGAGTAGTTCCTCCATGAAGGATCAGAGATACGGTCTTGGCTTCCTTGCAGCCCATCACAAAGGTCATCTTGTTGCCTTTGATATCTCTTTCTTCCACATGGTCTGCATAACCAAGATCTTCAGTAAGGATCTCTGTGTCATCCTGTACAATGGTAGCTCCGGTTGCCCTGGCGAGCTTTTCCATATCGCTCTTCTTGATCCTTCTGCATGCATAGATGCCAGCTTTTTCCAGATAGTACTGAGCAAGGTCATCGATACCCTTCTGACAGAACACAACATTTGCTCCTGTCCTTATGATGTTGTCGACCTTCGCCTTGATCATCCGCTCTTCCTGGTCCACGAACAGCTGCATCTGTTCCGGAGATGTGATCTTTATCTCAGCATCCTTTTCGATCTTGTTGAACTCAATGGCAAAGCTTGTTAGCATGATCTTGGCATTGTCGATCCTCTGAGGCATGTTGGGCCTGACACGGTCCTTGTCTATTACGAGCCCCTTTACCAGTTCCGTGTCCTTGATACTACCGCCTTCACGCTTCTCAATAGTGATGTCATCTATATCGACATTGTAGCCTGAATCGGTCTTCTCTGCCACAGAAAGGACAGCATCGATAGCTATCTCAGAGAGAAGGTCCTTGTGTAACTCTCCTTCACCTTTGCCTGTAAGTGCAGTTGAAGCGATCTTCTTGAGAGCCCCCCTGTCCTCAGGTGAAACATCAATGGTAATATTGCTCAGGACCTCTTCACATTTTGCAGCTGCTTGCCTGTATCCGCTTGTGATCACGGTTGGATGGATACCTTTGTTCATCAGTTCCTCTGCCTTTGTGAGCAATTCCCCTGTAAGTACTGCTGCTGTGGTAGTTCCGTCTCCAACTTCATCATCCTGGGTCTTGGATACTTCCACTACCATCTTGGCAGCTGGGTGCTCAATATCCATTTCCTTCAGAATGGTGGCTCCATCATTGGTTATGACTATATCACCCAAAGAGTCCACAAGCATCTTGTCCATACCTTTGGGACCCAGTGTGCTTCTCACTGCATTTGCCACAGCCTTTCCTGCAAGGATATTGATGCTCTGAGCATCTCTGCTCCTTGTCCTCTGAGATCTGTTACCTGAATAGTATGCTGGTTGTCCAGCCGTTCGTGCTGCCAAATCATTAACCTCCTCATATAGTGTTGGATAATTGAACGATCAATTTGAACATTGAAGTGCCTTTATCGAAGATATTCAACACTCGATAGTTGAATCTAGATGCAAGCAGTTCTATATAAAGATAACCATAGATGTCCAATAAGAGGCCTGAAATTTACATAGACAATAAAGAATAAAAAGAAAAAGAAAAGTGTCGTTTAAGATGGCAAACATGTCTAAAGATATAACTTTTTAATATAATTTGTGATGGCACAGTAAACATGCTCCTTGTAGCACGCAGGATCAGGGATACTGAATATAGCTAAACCTCCTGCATTCCACGCCACATTAGAGATTATGCTTTTTTGCTCCATATCATCCACCATCTGCTTCACCTTGGAAAGATCTTCTGCGACCTCCCTCCAGTCTCCCTGATGAACTGTGGGGGGAGCCTGCCTGAGATAAAGTTCAAGCTGTTGCAGAGCGAACTGATATGTATGCAACCACTGAATATCGTCTTTTTCTACCTTTGCCTTTCCCAGCTTAGCGTCCTGCACAAGTTGCTTGATAAGCAATTCAATGTCTGAGGATCTGAAGCTTCTGCTATCCAGTTTATCAATGAATACTTGTAGTTCTCCCATTTGGAACATCCACCTATAGGAAAACATTGAGGTGAAAGCACATAAGAGTATCTCAAATGCCACTTTTTGTGGAGTAAATGCCATGAACAGATCTATGCGAACACAGTGACCAAAGATTTAAATATGACCATGGTCATTAATGACCCAAGTCATATTAAGCTGAGCTCACATAGAATTGAATGAATAACATGTCCCTTCGTGAAAAAAAGAAGATAGAAACAAAGAACAGGATCTTTGAAGTATCCGGGAAGCTGTTCAAAGAAAAAGGCTTTGAAAGCACCACTATCGATGAGATAACAAAGGAAGCAGGAATTGCAAAAGGTACTTTTTTCAATTATTTCCCAACAAAAGAATCACTTGTTTTTTACTTCGCGGAGCAAAAGGCCGAACTGATCTACGACCTGACAGAGAAAGAAGCTGTAAAACACCTTCATACCAAAGAAAGGATGAAGAAGTTCCTTGTAGCGCTGGCTGAAAGTTACGAAAAGGACAAGGACCTCACAAAATTACTGTTCTTTGAATATCGAAGATATATAGAAAATTCCAGAAATGCTCCTGATAAGGAAAGAAATCCACATTATCGCCTTATCAATGTACTTCTGGGCCTGCTGCAGGAAGGTATTGAAAAAAGAGAGGTTAAAGAAAGTATTGATACGAGAATGGCAGCCGAAACACTGAACGCTGTATATTTTCACACTTTAATGATGTGGCTGAAGTCAGAGAACGAACTCTCATTTTCAAGAAATATATCTGCAAAGATAGACCTGTTGTTCGAAGGCATAGGAGATTGATAGTAATGGT
>JAHFZE010000115.1 GCA_020854785.1 Methanomethylovorans sp. | reverse complement strand
TACAGAGTCATATATCTTCCTTTCAGCAGGCAACAGTTTGTCCATATCCTGATTCGGTGATTTTTTTGAAAATGCGTTTGAAGTTGCCCTTGTAGTGATCTTCTTTATCCTGCGCAGGAATATTACTTCGATATCAGTGATAGCGCTCTGCAGTTCATCTTCCAGCATTCTGGATTCAACAGATCTGGGATTATTGATCAGTCTGATCTCATCTTCCAGTTCCCGGATGTATTTAGCTACACTCTCGAAGAAATCGGAACTTAAGGGTCTAAGGGAAGAACTGCTCTCGCTGCGCAGGATATCTTTCAATTCTGTTCTATTCATATTCTGCCACACCTCTACACGTCAGGTGTACCGCCATATCGGGCATTAATTCTTTCTCTTGTTCCACTTAAATCTTGTTCTTTCAGGGAACTTTTACGAATATCCAGTCTTGAAAACTTATTTCCCATGGTATTTTGCCTTTAAACTTTTAAAGATCAATGATGCATCCTTAAGATGGGCCTGCAGGGATGTATAAACATTCCTTCAACCTTTAAACCTTTGTTGTTTTGATGAAAGATGATATCCCCTTTTTCTCCAGTTGTACATTTTGTGGCAGGTTAATTGCAATGGTTCATCAGTATTGATTATTCCATGAAATGTATGCTTTTCTTCAGGTGGGCAGCGATCTGCCAATCACTATGAGCTATAGTTTCCGCTAAAGTATTGACCAAGATGAATGTTTTCATTTAAGGTGCTGGACAATTTGTATCGACCATCGCAGCAATAGGAAGAAAGATCGGAAGGGATACGAAACACCTCATTTGAAACTTCTTTGATATACGCTCCTCTCTGCATCTAAGTGTCTATTTCAATAGTCTCTCCATATCTGCTTCTATAGTGCTGTTCGGCGTTATATTGAACTTCTCCACCAGGACTTTGAGGACATTTGGTGAAATAAATGCCGGTAGCTTTGGACCAAGGGTGATGTTACGTATTTCAAGCCTCAGTAGGGTAAGCAATACAAGTACTGCCTTTTGTTCATACCATGCGATGTTGTACGAGATCGGCGCTTCGTTAACATCGGTAAATCCAAGTCTGGACATGAGTCCTTGTGCAATGACGATCAATGAAAATGAATCGTTACACTGTCCTGCATCCAATACTCTTGGTATCCCGTCAATGTCTCCAAGATCAAGTTTGTTATAGCGATATTTTGCACATCCTGCAGTAAGTATTACAGTGTCTTTTGAAAGCGCTTCTGCAAAATCCGTATAATACTGCCTCTCCTTATGTCGCCCGTCGCATCCTGCCATAACGATAAACTTCTTGATCTTGCCCGCTTTGACGGCATTAACGATCTGATCTGCGTTAGATAATACCGAATTATAAGCAAAACCTGCCATGATGGTACCTCCTTCCAGTTGTACCGGAGGTTTGCACTGCTTTGCCTGCTCGATCATGGCCGAGAAGTCTTTCTTATCATCCTCAGCCACAATGTGTGTGACACCATCATAACCTACGGGACCTGTGGTATATAACCTGTCAATATATGTCTTCCTTGGAGGAACTATGCAATTGGTGGTCAGTAATATCGGTCCATTGAAACTCTCAAATTCCTGTTGCTGGCGCCACCACGATCCTCCATAGTTGCCGATAAGGTGTTCGTGCTTCTTAAATTCAGGATATGAATTTGCAGGCAGCATCTCCCCATGGGTATATACATCTACACCCATTCCTTGTGTTTGGTCCAACAGTTGTTTCAGGTCATTCAGGTCATGTCCACTGATGAGGATACCAGGGTTGTCTCTTGTTCCAATATTGACCAAAGTAGGTTCCGGGTTTCCGAAAGTGGTGGTATTTGCCATGTCAAGTTCGGCCATTACGTCAAAACCTTTCTCTCCACATTTTAGGACCAGTGAGATAAGCTTCTTATCAGTCAGGCTATCATCCGTGGTTGCCACAAGAGCTTCTTCTATAAATGAATTGATCTTTTTGTTATTATGTCCAAGCACCATAGCGTGATGTGCATATGCTGCAATTCCTTTGAGACCATAGATCAACAATTCTCTCAATGATCGGATATCTTCGTTCTCTGTTGCAAGTATACTGGTATTCCTGTCCTTGAGGTTCTCCGGGTTCAAAGTTGCGATCTCGGGCAGATCTTTCTCATCAAGCATATTGTTATCCAGGAGTTTTTGCCTGATCTCACTCTGGAGTTTGAGCCCTCTGTCGATGCGGTTCTGAATTCCGCTCGCTCTGAAATCTGTATTCGTTATGGTTGAGAACAGTGCATCGAGCATAAACTCATCAGTGCTCTTCTGAGAAATACCTGCTTCTCTTGCTTTCTGGTTGTAGAATGCAATGCTCTTAAGCACATAGATGAGATCGTCCTGAAGGTCTGCGATTTCCCCTTTCTTACCGCACATCCCGTTATTTGTGCAGCCCTCCCCATTCATTGTTTCTTCACACTGGTAGCAGAACATTTTGTCACCTTTACACTTGTAGATTGATGTATAGATATGTCTATTTACTTTTTATGCTATTCTATCTCCCACTTTGTCCCGGAAAGTCGTCTTTCATACACAAGTTTATGAAAAACACAAAGTCAGTTCGTTAAGTCTATATTCATGGTAGCCAGCGTTGTCCATTGTCTTTTCGTTTTGTTCTCATAAGTTGTGCATCTCCCGGCCTGACATTATGAAATCAGCTGCTTATGGAGCTTGCTACGCTCTTACAGAAATCTGGAACCAAAACTTTAAGGTAAGAACAGCTCACAGCATATGTTTCAACAATCATACCTCTGCCACACCTCTGCATATTAGGTGTACTGCCACATACTCAGGAAGCTCCTGCTCACCCGGTTCCACCTCGATATCCTTCCCTTTCATTTGCACTGCAAAAGGCTTTATAACTTTTAACCTGACCGATCTATCATCGAAGACCACCGCATCTCTTAAAGGTTCGAACGTTTCAAGCTCATCGATCGTTAAGGACATGACCTTCAGTCCGGAACCGCCATGTAAAGATCCGGGAAGACGTATCAAACGCTTGATGTCGGCTGTAACAGGTTCATCAACGACCGCTGACATTTTCCTTATACCTTCTTCTATCAGGGCATTGATCACTTTTTTGTTCACCCCGGACAAAACGTCGATGTTTCCTTTTTTTAGTACTTCGACCTGTGATTGGTTCCTGAATACTTCTCTGATCTGTCGGGCTGTTTTCTCTCCCACTCCTTTGAATCCCCTCAGGATATCCTCGGCATCATCTCTGGCAGTTATTTCTTCCAAGAAAGCAATGAAATATCTATTGATCCTTCCATTCCACCCACCCTCATCTTCCGAAGGAAATACCAGCATCTGTGCACTATCTCTTCCGGCGTCCCCGCTTACTTCTTTTGTATCAAGTATTCTCTCAAGGTCCATTCCTTTTGCACTGACATAATCAACTATTTCACGTCTTTCAGGGCTTTCCAGATGCAATACAGAAGGATCTGTTATATGACAGTGATACCCTCTCCCTCCGGAGAAGACGATATGTACATCCTTTTCATCAAATCCAAAGTCATCGAGCAGGAATTCCATAAGCTTAAAGGTCTCTCTTTTTCCTTTTTCGAGCATTTCGGCATAAGAATTGATCTTCCCCGGAAGATGGTCGGAATCTATATCAAAGATCAGATCTGCCTTTTGCCAGTTCTTCTCTTTCATCTTCGGTGCGCTGGGATACTCATAGTAAGCAACTGAATAATAAGCATGCGCAGGGGCTATTCCTTTCAGATAGTCCTTGATCTCCCCTTCCGAGCCGAAAGCGATGTGCCTTTTCATAAAGGTCTCGGAGCTGTCGCTGAAAGGAATGAATCCCCACTCGCGGGATATATGCTCAGGAGGAAGGTGTATCTCAGCTTGTGAGTAGTATGCCTGGAACCTGCTCACAAGAAAATTGCGTGTTCTTTCGTTCATTTGCGTAATTTTGTTGTTTTAATATCTTATTCTGATACAATGGTCAGATTATGATTAATATTACTTTCTTGTCATAAACCTTATAGTCAACACCTGCATTATAGTCGCTTTATGAAAGAGGAAATGACAAGTGCAGATGTTGCAGCTCTTGTGGCAGAACTAAGTTCAGGTGAACTCTCGCTCATTGATGCTAAAGTAGGGAAGATCTATCAGCCACTGGAAGATGAGATACGTTTCAACCTCTTTGTTTTCGGTAAGGGTCGGGTAGACTTTATAATCCAGGCAGGAAAGAGGGCTCATCTGAGCCAATATGCATCTCCGAGCCCAAAGATCCCACAGTCATTTCCCATGTTACTGCGCAAGCATGTGATGAGCAGCAGGATAGTTTCTATTAAACAGTATGATTTTGACAGGATAATAGAGATAGGTTTTGTCAGGGGAGGCGTGGAAACGGTCCTGGTGGCTGAGCTTTTTGCCAGGGGCAACATCGTGCTCATTGATAATGAAAGGCGTATCATTCTTCCTATGAACCCTGCAACATTCAAAGGCCGCAGGGTGAGAAGTGGTGAGATATACAGTTATCCAGAGGCACAGATCAGTCCTCTTGATGTAAGTGAAGAACAAATGCTTGCAGTTTTCAGATCTTCAGATTCCGATGTGGTACGCACGGTCGCCACCAGGTTCAACCTTGGCGGTCTTCTTTCAGAGGAAGTATGCTCCAGGGCAGGGATCAAAAAGAACCTTCCGGTTTCGGAAGTAGGCTCAGAGGAAATAGCTTTGCTCCTAAGGGCAATGAAAGAGATATTCTCTCCATTGCAGACAGGAAAATTAGATCCCTGTATCATAAAGAAAGGTGAAGGAGATACCGCTCAGTCAATAGATGTCGTACCATTTGAACTGGAAGTATACCGTGCACTGACAAAAGAGCGTTATCCATCATTTAATAAGGCATTGGATGAGTACTTTGGTAAAAGGGAAGCTGCATCTATAACTCAGCAGGCAGTTTCGGTGAAAAAGGAAAAAGTTGATCTTCTGGAGCGCAGGTTAAGACAGCAGGAAGAGGCTGTGGAGAAGTATGGTAAAGAGGCTGAGAAACAAACTTCCGTTGCAGAAACCATTTATGCTAATTATCAGGCTGTAGAAGATGTTTTAAAAGTACTTACCAGTGCAAGGGATAAAGGTTACTCGTGGGATCAGATAAAATCCATCATAAAGGCTGCAAAGGATTCTGTTCCGGCTGCAAAGTCCATATTGAGCATAGACTCAGCTACGGGAACAGTGGTGCTTGACCTCATGGGCATGAGAACGAATATAGATGTGACCAAGACCGTTCCTCAGAATGCTCAGTTATTTTACGAGAAGTCTAAAAAACTGACAAAAAAACAGGAAGGTGCTATAAGGTCCATTGAGCAGACTAAACTGGCCATGCAGAAAAAAGAAAAGCCTGCTGCCAGGAAAGGAGGTACTGTCCGCATTAAGAAGCACTGGTACGACAGATTCAGATGGTTCGTGTCATCTGATGGTTTCCTGGTAATAGGTGGTAGAGATGCCGATACCAATGAGGATATCTTTGTGAAGTACATGGAAAAGCGGGACATCGTGCTGCACACCCAGGTGCCTGGTGCACCACTGACCGTGATCAAGACGGGGGGTAAAGAAGTACCTCCACAGACCATTGAGGAGGCAGCTCGTTTCGTAGTGTCATATTCCAGTGTCTGGAAATCGGGTCAGTTCAGTGCAGACTGCTACTGGGTAAATCCCACACAGGTTTCGAAAACCCCGGAGTCAGGTGAATATGTAAAGAAAGGGTCTTTCATTATCCGGGGTGAAAGGAACTATTTAAAGGACGTGCCTGTAGGAGTTGCGGTTGGTATTGAACTGGGTGAACAGACAAGGGTAATAGGCGGTCCCTTATCTGCAATAAGTGGCAGGGCGAAGCATGTTATAGAGCTGGTACCAGGCAAGTTCAACCAGAACGATATAGCAAAAAAGGTATACAGGAAGTATGTGGATACAATAGGGGATGCCGCATTTGTAAAACAGATCGCTTCTCCTGACAAGATCGCTATGATGTTACCGCCGGGAGAATCTGACTTTAAGGCTTGATCAAATTCATAATAGTTGCTTTCATAGCAATTATTTTTACGATGCTGTTTGTATGATCATTTTGTTCAGGTGCTAATATGAGAGTAATGAAGAAAGACCTGCGGGGAAACGAAGGGGAAATATCTGTCTTAGCTGAAACTCTTGATGACCTATGGCATCTCAAATATATCATTGAGAAAGGAGACCTCGTTTTTGCTGTAACTAAAAGAAAAGCCGATGCTGCAACCGATAAATTACGTCCGGAAAAAGTAGAGAAAAAAACAGTGAGGCTTGGGGTGCGGGTGGAGAGTCTGGAATTTCATAAATTTTCTAACAGGCTCAGGGTACATGGTGTCATAGAGCACGGTGTGGATATTGGGTCCCATCATACTTTTAATATTGAGGAAGGTACTGATCTGTCCATAATAAAGGTCTGGAAGAAGGATCAGCTTGAAAGGATAGATGATGCTGAAATCGCTTCCAAGAGGCCGTCTGTTATTATTGTAGCTGTAGAGGAGGGAGATGCGGACATTGGTCTTGTCAGGCATTATGGTATAGAGGTTTATTCTCATATCACGCAGTCTTCAGGCAAAGGCGAGGGTAATCTGAGGAATGTTTTTTTCCAGGAGATACTCGATCAGTTGGTCCATGCCATTTCCGGCTCAGAGTCCATTGTACTTGCCGGACCGGGTTTTACAAAAGAGGATTTTTTCAGGCTTGTCCAGGAAAAAGAACCGGATATGGCTTCAAAGATCGTTTTTGAAGACACTGCATCTATTGGTATGTCCGGCTTTCAGGAAGTACTACGAAGAGGTGCAGTTGACAGGATAATGGAGCAATCAAGGATAGCTCGCGAATCAAAGCTTATGGATGACCTCTTAAGGGAAATAGCAATTAACGGCAAAGTAGCCTACGGTCTCTCTGAGGTTCAGATGGCTCTTGACTATGGGGCGATAGATGTACTTCTTATATGTGATGAATTACTGAGGGCAGAAAGAGAAAAAGGGGAGATAGATACTTTCTTACAGGCAGTTGAACACTCCCAGGGAAGTATAGTGGTGTTCAGCACAGCTTTTGAACCTGGGCAGAAATTGCTTGCTCTCGGAGGAATTGCAGCTCTGCTGAGGTTCAGGATATGAAAGGAGGAATTGTACTGCATTCTTTCTCTTTTTCCTTGAAAACCACCACCCTTCTCTTTTATTGTATTTAAACATTTCGTTCTAAGTCGTCAAAGCATCAAATATATATTTATACTATGCCGCAAATTCAAATAGCAAAGCCATTTTGCAGCTTTTTTAATGATAATAGCCTTATATTACTATTTTATTCGTAAATGAGCATCCTTTATAACTTAAAATAGCTTATGCAGTCAAATAATGGGTTTGCTCTATGAACCGCTCTCGTTTGTATTCTCCACCTTTCTAGAAAGAAACAAAACACATAAATACTGCTATTAGAAAGTGTCTTGTGTAGGAGGTGTTTGGCTAAGTTTGGATAGCTTGCAGTGTAAGTAACTTTAAATTTATCATTATATAACCCGTTCTTTTTCAAGGGTGGTACAACTATACGATAATAATGATCTACGATTGTAATAATCATTATATATATTTGGGAAGTGACAAACTATGGAAGGCGAAATTACAATAAAAGATACAACAGCCGGAAGCCCGGCAGCAGTAGGTTTCTACGGTCTTGGGTTTGCAGCTACATTCGCAGGACTTTTAAACATGGGAATGCTCCCAGACGCGCTTATGGTAATCGCAATGGCGATCATGCTTGGTGGCATTGCAGAAGTAATTGCTGGTTGGCAATTATGGAAGAAAGGTGACACGTTCGGTGCAACAGCATTCACCATATTTGGTCTCTGGTGGCTCGGTTTTTCATACATAAACCTAGCTCCACTAGGAATTTTCAATGCAACCTGGGACGCAGCAAGTGCTACATCTATGGGATTTTTCACGCTTGTATGGGGAATCATAGCAATTTTGCTCACACTTGGTACATTAAAGATCGGTCTAAAGATGCTAACCGTGGTCTTTATAGTGCTTGACCTAACATTCCTCAGCCTTGCAGCTGTCTTCTTTGGAATGCTGCCACTAGGGGTCGCAGGAGCAATAACCCTTATCACAGGTCTTGCAGCACTTTACCTTGGTACTGCATTGGTCTTGAATGCAGTTGGAATGAAAATGCCGATGTAAAAAAAGATCCTTAAATATCTGACCGGATTTAACCGGTCTTCCCTTTTTTAACGACTATTATGCAGGGATACACCTTTGTGGCTTATCGATGCAGATCAATTCTTTTCCATCTATGTATATTCTAACCACGCCACCAGATTCTGATACAATGAAAGCCACAGCGACAGTATCTCTTGTGATGGCTGCAGCTGATACATGTCTTCCCCCAAGGCCCTTATCAATGTTGATGTCTCTTGCATCCACATCGAGATATCTTCCTGCTGCATGTATCTTTCCCTCTTCCGAGATCACAAATACTCCGTCCAGTTGTGCAAGTTCCTTCACTGATTCCCAGTTGTGCTCTTCAAGGATATTACTGTCCTCGGGTGTTTGTCCCAGATATGGGTTGATGATAAGAGGATGTGATCTCAGCATGACCTCATCTACATCACCTACGATCAATGCTGTACCCATTTTTTTGCCTTCACGTCCTTTTGTGGCAATATCGAAACAAATGTTCAAAACAGCACGTACAACTTCAGGCGATACACGTTCTTCACATTCCCGTATCTTTTTTACCATGTCGTTTTCTTCCAGGTTGTGAACCACGATGGCGCAAGAATCTATGCTGCCCACGATCCCGACAACCGTTCCTTCCGAAATGTTCCCCAGAACATGTTCGATAGCAGATATCTTTTCCAGCTCTTCCAACTTATGATAAGATTTATCTATCATCTTGTCGGTGAATGTACGAACTTCCTTTTTACCGTTAGAGAATATAAGTTGATCGATCAGTTCCTTCTGATCAGTAAAAGCATGATATATGGGAACATCTGTAATGACATCTTCAAAACAGAAATCACCAGCCAGGATTATAGCGGAAGATCCAAGTCCTTCGGCAAGCTTCACAGCAGTTTCGATGAAAACATCATTTCTTTCCATACAATCCTCACTTTCACCTGTAACCTCTGTTCCGCTGCTATAATAACCAGTGATGATCCCTTTTTGTTCCATTTTGTCCCCTCTTCACATATTATTATATAATCATCTTATCTCTATTAAAGGTACCTATGTAAGCTTGCAGCGCCAGTATTTTATGTTTTCAGTTACACTTCTATAAAGGTGTTTTTTGTGTTCAGGTTATTCGTGGCGGTGGAACTTCCGGAAAAATTCCATGCAAAGATCTCTGAGATACAGTCCAGATTCATGGGACCTGGATTAAGACCAGTGGATCCCAGTATTGTACATATCACTCTGAAATTTTTAGGAGACGTTGAAGAGGCACAATTGGCGGAGATCATCAATGCCCTTGATAGACTGGACTGTCCTGCCTTTGATTCAAAAGTTTCCGGCGTGGGTGCTTTTCCGGGTTTGAAGAACCCCAGGGTCGTGTGGCTAGGTGCAGATGGTGATTATTCATGCCTTCATAGACAAGTGGAAATTTTACTTTCTGAAATAGGTTTTAAAAAAGAGCCCCGCAAGTTCGTTCCGCATGCAACTCTTGCCAGGGTCACATATCTGTCTGGTCCCCGAAAGAAAGATCTTATTTCTTCACTAGATTCTCTCAGAGGTTTTGATGTGGGACAGATGCGCGTAGATTCCTTAAAACTTAAGAAAAGCACGCTTACCCCACAGGGTCCTATTTACGAGACCCTGCATGAGGTAAACCTGTCCTGAATTGCAGAATTAGATAACTTTCAATTTGAAGCGACCTCATACTTATGGAACCCACTGGACCTTACTATCCTTTTGTCGTTTGTTATCAGGAGGCATTCCACATCATCAAGTCCCTCTATCATTTCAAGGCCATCCTGCTCTCCTAATACGAATACAGAAGTTGACAGTGCATCCGAGTCTATACCAACAGGAGCAATGACCGTGGCACTGATAAGGTTCTGGGAAGGATATCCTGTACGAGGATCAGCAATATGGGAGACCTTTGCCTCTTCGCTAAAATACCTTTCATAATTGCCGCTGGTCGCTACAGCCATATCGGTGATCTCAATAACAGTTATCACCTGCTGGCTCACGTTCGGATTCTGCAATCCCACTCTCCAGGAAGTTCCATCCGGTTTATGGCCAATGTAAAATCCATTCCCTCCGGCATCAACAAAACCTGAGCTGATCCCATCCTTGCGAAGTGAATCGATAGCAACGTCAAGAGCATATCCCTTTGCTATTCCACCCAGGGTGATCTTCATTCCCTCCTGTATATATATATTATTTCCCCCGACTGTTATATTACTGGCGTTGACAAGCCTTAGTGTTTCACGGATCTCATCTTCGGTAGGTGGCTGATGTGTGCCCCCGGGTGCGAATTTGCTCTTCCACAGGTCCAGGAGAGGTAATACTGTAATGTCAAAAGCCCCGTGGGTAATATTCTTATAATATATAGATTTATTGATTACATAGGTAAGATCTTTACTTGCATCCAAAAGTTGTGAATTAGTGTTAAGTCTGCTCAATTCACTGCTGTTGTCAAAATAGTCCATGCTGGAGTCAACAAAGTACACTTTCTCAAAAGCATTATCTATAGCCTCTCTTGCATGAGTGCTGTCAGTGTCGACGACCTTAATAGTTACTATAGTGTCCATTATGCTTCTGGTATCATTGTATATCTGTGGTTGGGGCTCCGGGCTGTCTATATTTTTGTCGATACAATTTATCATGAATGATACTGATAAAATCGCTATCAGGGCAATGGTAACAGTTTTATACATCATGGTTTATGGAATGACATAATCAATCTTAAACTTAATCAGAACTGTAACAGTCATTTAGTTGGTTCTTTCACGGAAATCTTTGATCAAAGGAAGTGTAATCATGAGCGATCACAGTGGAGCTTCACCTACAGGCTCGCGTTCAAGCAAGGACAGATACCTTGTTGTGGCGATCCATCAGATAATGGAAGAGTATGGATGGAGGGGAATAGAAAAGCAATTTGGTATCGTAAAACATCATCTCATTTATGTAAAACCCGATTCCCCCCTTGAGAAAATAGAAGTCAGGTCCAACATAGTTGGTAATCACATGGATGTTGATTTCTTTGGCATGACCCCTGAAAAAGGAATTCTGGACAAGGTTTTTGATTTTAACGTAAGGGTAGTGCGCAAGACATTCGAGATAGATAGATATGTCACGAATGATCTGAAAGTAGTGAACGAACAGAGTTTGAGGAATACAATAATCGTTGCTATTAAGCAGCTTGAAGATGTTGCTACCAAAAAGCCCGGGGGAATTTCAGAAAAGTGAGTGTGATCATTATGAAGGCCAATCTTCTCTTTGTCATTGCTATTTTAATGCTTTTCATATCCGGCGTTTATGCTTACATTGGATATAGTGGAAATGAAGTCCTTGCGGCCCATTATATGACCGATCAGAAATGGTCTGATAAGGTCTGTCTTGGATGTCATTTAAATGTAAAGGGCGAAGTTGCCGAATCTTTCCATGTACAACAGGACCTTGCTGAATGGCATTCTCTAAGAGACCAGGGTGTCATGTTGAGCGGCATGGATAAAGATACATGGTTAAGTGTTTACGGTCCGCTGCACCCAGGAGGGGGAGATCTTGAGGGATATGGTGCAGATGTGGATTGCATGGCCTGTCATGAGCAGAACGGGTTATATGATTATCAGGCGCGGGTTGAAAGTATCGCTTCTGGGGATATCGCCGGTGCAAAAGGTGCTGCAATTGAAGCAGCCAGTAAAAAGGCACAGCAAGATCCACTATATGTGGCAAGTTATGCTTTGAACATCCTTACTCCTCTGCCCATAGTTACTGAGATCCACGATAAGGTCAATGCAGGTCCCAGAAAAGAACAATGTAGCAG
>JAHFZE010000043.1 GCA_020854785.1 Methanomethylovorans sp. | reverse complement strand
GTCGTAACGTCTGTTGCAGGCAGCCCAAAGGGACTTGCGGCGAAGATGAACATCGAGAAGCTGCTTGATATCAAGATCAACTGCTGCGAGAAGTTCAGAGGGAAACTGAAATAACTTAGTTCAGGTCGCAGAGGCCGGAAACTTGCGGTGCAGGGGAACGGCCTTTCTTCTCTCATATAGATTGGATAGGATCAGCTAAGTAGAGTAGTTAAAATAAAGGAGTGATAATTATGGCTTCTAAAGAAGAAGGAGTGGACTGGCAGCAAGCAGCGCAATGTTCCAAGGTCGTATGTGAAGGCGGCAGTCTGGAACGGACCATTGACTGGAAGCAGGGTCTTGCTATTGCCATTGGTGTACCTCTCCTTATATTACCATCTATAGGTTATTTTGCAAGTTATCTATACTCATTTGCAATTATCGTGTGGGGTCTTTCCGTGTTCCAGGGTTTTATGCAGAACCTTGCATACGGAGAACTTGCCACAACATTCCCTAATGCTTCCGGGCTGCCCGGATTTGCCCAGAATGTGTTCAAAGGGGACGGCACAGAAAAATACGACAAAGGTAATCTCATAGGGGGCTTCAGTGCATGGAGCTACTGGTTCGCATGGAACCCTGTGCTCGCTATTTTCGCTATCCTTGTGGGAAGTTATCTTCAGGGTCTGATCCCGGCACTTTCCGGGTATTCAGCATACAGTCTGTCCCTTGCTTCCGGTGTTGTGATATTTGCAGGCCTGCTGATAATCAATTCCAGAGGGCTTTCAAGCGGTGCAACCATGGGATATATACTTGCTTTCCTGTCCCTGGCACCACTGGCGATCATCACATTATCTCCCTTTGCGACCGGTGACTTTGTACTGTCTAACATTACTGGTTCATGGTTCCCGGCAGACTGGGCATGGGATGTACATCATATCCTTATCCTGCTGGGTATTTTTGCAATGGCACAGTGGAGCGCATGCGCCTGGGAAACAGCGGCCATATATGGTCCTGAATATAAGAAACCGGGTTCAGACGTTCCCAAGGCTTTGTTCAGTTGTGGTGCAGTCTGTCTGTTCACCTATGTACTTGTCCAGGCAGCGGTTACAGGGACCCTGGGTGTAGAAGGAGTGCTTGCACAACCAGTTTCACCCATGTTGCCGCTGGCACAGGCTGCATTGGGTACCATTGGTACATACATATCCATCATCATGCTTGTGGCAGCAATGGTACTTATCATTCAGACAGCTTTCCTGGGATCTGCAAGGGCTATGCACTCCATGGCAACCGAAGGCAACCTTCCACGTATATTTGGTAAGATCAATGCGAATGGAACACCCGTATTCGCTATGATAGTTATAGCTCTGTTCAACCTGGCGCTCATATCTTTCGGTACACCTACTGCTATTCTGGCGGCATCTGCCATAGGATATGTCTGCGCTAACGGTATCAGCCTGTTCGCATACGTTAAGGCCAAGGCGAACCCAAGACTTGCTGCTCTGGACAGACCTTTCAAGGCACCATCCGGCTGGAAGAACGTTGCACTGCTCTTTGGTCTTTTCAACCTGCCTCTGTGTCTTATTGGTATAGTCTATCTCAACAGCCTTGAGATCGGCTGGACCTCTACGATCGTGGGTTTCATTGTGCTGGGTCTGTACATTCCGCTGTGGTTCTACTCCCAGCATGAAGTGCATTTATCCAAAAGCAAAGCCTGATATACGGTACCAGAGTGAAAATGCCCTCTTTGATAAGAGCGGCATTCTTTTTTTTATACGTCTGTTTCCTAATGCGTGGCCTTTTTACGATTTAAGCTTTCATGAAGGACCATTCTCATATAGTACGACCCCATAAAAGATATGGGGATCAATATGAACATACTCTATATCTATGCACACCAGGAACCCGCATCTTTTAACGCTGCTCTGAAGGCTGTTGCTGTGGAAACACTTGAGAAGGCCGGCCATAAGGTGAAGGTAAGCGACCTCTATGCCATGCAATTCAAGCCTGTGCTTGATGCCGATGACTTCCTGCAAAGGAAAAAGCCGGATAAACTGGCCCTTTTTCCTGAGCAGATCAATGCTACTAAGACAGGTACTTTTGTGCCGGATATAATGGAAGAGATGGATAAAGTAAAATGGGCCGACATGCTCATATTCCAGTTCCCTATCTACTTCACTGGTATGCCTGCCATCATGAAAGGCTGGCTGGACAGGGTCTTTGCAGCAGGCTTTGCATTTGATCCCATCACTCAGGGTTTTTATGAAAATGGTCTGTTAAAGGGAAAGAAGGTCATGATGACCATTACCACCGGAGCAGATGAAAATATGTATTCGCAAGGCGGGGCCCATGGGGACATCCATACACTCTTAAAATACATCACTCATTGTATTTTTGAGTACACTGGTCTTGAAGTATTACCTTCGTACATTATGTTCGCTGTGAACAGCCAGTCAAAGGAAAAAGGACAGCAACGTCTGGAAAAATACGGAGAGATATTGAACGGTCTTTGAAAAATTACTATGGAGGCAGCTATTCGATACTTCAGAGGATTTCGATATACCTCTTTTTTGATTGATCTATACACCATTTTTATCAACGCAAGGGCGCTAAGACGCTAAGGCGCAAAGAAGAGAATTAGAAGATTTGCGTCCTCGCAACCTTGCGACTTTGCATTTCAAATGAGTTGCATTAAGAAATAAATAGGTGTCAAAACAATACAGAGAGAATTCTAATTGATAAAAGGGACTTTCAATAACCTTTTTTTTGATAGATCATTTATATACTCCGTATTAGATGATTTTCAAATAAAGGATTTTCACAAGCCTATTCAGTATATGAACTAAATTCCGGCCAGTATTACCAAAAAGCCTAAGTAATGTCGATACCTCCTTTACACAAAAAAGAGCATTTACTTGTTTTGCATTAGCAGAGTTGATTTTTTTGGCAATAAAAGATGGAGATACAATAAAGATAGATTATACCGGCACATTGGATGACGGTACTGTTTTTGATAGTTCTGAAGATCATGATCAGCCTCTTGAATTCACTGTGGGGGCACAACAGGTCATAAGGGGTTTCGAAGATGCCGTAAGGGGTATGGAAGTGGGAGAGGAGAAAACCTTCAGGATAGAAGCCAGTGAAGCCTATGGTGAACACGACCCGAACCTCACACAGTCATTCCCAAGGTCGGCCCTTCAGTGTGACGCGGAGATAGAGATCGGCATGATAATCATGCTAGGCAATGCTGATGGCCAGGAAATGCCTGCAATGATAACTGAAGTGACCGATGAAACGATCACTATAGACGTGAATCATCCTCTTGCCGGACAGGCCCTTACCTTCAGCATTAAGGTCATAGAAGCATGAATATGCTGTTCTGGACCCGTGAGGCCCAACTTTTCTTTTTAATTTTTGGCTTTGTGGGTCTTTGACACGCAAGATCCAAATGGAATCCTCAAAACAGCAGTATCCATAAAATAATTGCACCCTAAAGATACTTATATCACTGCAAGCCTGCCAGAATCTGTTATTTTGTAGCCCTCCTCATCTGTGATGTATCCCATGGATCTCAGCTCCCTTAGGTGATTATAGGCCATGCCCTTGGAGATACCTGCTTTTACAGCAATAGCCTCTACTGCAGCTGTGCCATTCATTATAAGCTCCAGGATAAGTTTCTTCGTTGGTGAGATATTAAAGCTCAGTACAGGGAAATCAATGATGAAGTTATCTTCTTCTGTCACATACACTATCCGTGATACCATATCACTGCGTGCATAGGCACCGAACAGGGCCCCGAAGGCCTGGGGTTTTCGGCCTCCTGACACGTTTATCAGTATTTTTCTTCCTAAGGCATGTTCTGTCTCGATCAGTGTTGCTACGTCCCGGGCAACTTTCACAGGATCGTAAAGGGAAGTTATAGCCTTCCTGATCTCTATTACCTTGCCAAACGTAGCTTCCAGCAACTGTTCAGCATGCACTTTTTTTTCTGCCGTGTCTTCTTCTGTCAATATGATGATCTTGGAGGGAGAAAGCCTTGTAACACAGATCAACACAGGTTCAAGGGTGTATAATGTGGTGATAAGAGTGAAATCTGTCATTGGATAAATAATATTCTATATGCTATATATTTGTATGGACAATTCAAGTGATCACTCATAATTAATCAATTACAATGGGTGTATTGTATCAGAAGTTATATATTGGTCATATACTGTATATAGTAAATATTCACAGTTTGATAGTTTATATCTAACTGTGATGGGCGCTGGTGGTGGACAAAAGTATCAACTCTAAAAGAAAAGAGTTCGATGCTACCGGGTCACTGTGTATAGAACCTCTGTGGAAGATAAGATTACAGTGACCCGGGAAAACACATTTTCCATTCATAATGAGAGTAAACGATAAGAGAACAACAAATAAACTCAAATTAACAATGGAAAGATTATTATATTTTAGTAGATTTAAATACCTTGGGTGGTTAGAATGTTCAAGGAACTGGACAATTACCTGAAAAACAATGAGAAAATAACTATCATCTTGAAAAATGGACAACTAATTACAGGCTGTGTAGAAGTTTCTGCTAACGATCACATCATAATCAGGAACAAAACACATGTCTATGGTATAGCTCATAGCATGATCGGTATGTGGGAAGTCGAATCCTTTTCTTCTGTAAAGGCTCAGAGCGCTAGCTCAGCTAACAGTTCTTCGAAGTACGACAAACCAGGCAATACAGAAGAATTTGAACATTTGTTCGAACACATCTCTGCAATGCAGGCGATAAACAAAATCCTGGGTGATCCAACAGACAATGGATCTCAATTAAAGGACATTAAACTGGAGTTCCCTGCAGGCATTGAATCTGCCAGTATCCTGGACGATAAAAGGAAATGGAACCGGATAAACGATCAATATCGGTCATCAGTCAAAAATAACAATCTGTGCCAGTTACCCTTCCTTGCCTCCGAATTATCCCAACTTGCCGAAAAATATCCACTGCACGGTGTTTTTAACTGTAAGGCAGGAATGTTCTACTCGCTTGTGAACGAACACAAAAAAGCCGCCTGCCAATTCAAGAATGCTTTTCTGAAGGAACCGAAACCTGAATTCATCTATAATGCGGCTTGTGAGGCATTCAAAAGCAACCAGAAAGAAGAGACATATCTATATCTTGGGCTGTATTTCAATGTGATCGCACCCTGGGACGATGTGGTCTCATGGAAACAGTTCTGTTTATCAGCTATTGGTCGCGGAAATTATTATATCTTCAAAAAAGTGATGGCATTAACTTTCTGTTCCTGCGATACCAATACCCAGGAAGAGAACAAGGAAAAGTATGATCTGATGATCGTTTCCCTGATTCTTGTACTTATTGAGAACAAAATGTATAAAAAAGCATTGAAACTCAAAGACCTTCTGGGAACTAGCTCATTTGAGAACTTTTCTGTTATCGATCTGCTGGAATCAATGATCGAAGGATTGCCTCTGCAGCCAGACACAGAATATGATGATAACACCGGTTTCTTGAAAGACAAGCTTGATCCCACGGATCCCAAGGACCTTTGCCCGGAAGAGATACAAACCTGTAAAGCCGAAGTATCATTCAGGAAACTTGATCTTAAATATGGTAATATCTATTCATATAAATCAGATAGAGGGTTTGGGTTCTTAAGAGATGATAGTGGAACTGAGCGCTATTTCTATTATACGGATATCCAGGATGATGAGCTCAGATCGCGGTTAAATACGGTGCAATGGGGGAATGAGATAAGTGTTCT
>JAHFZE010000308.1 GCA_020854785.1 Methanomethylovorans sp. | reverse complement strand
GAAATCCGGTCTTAATGTGTGCTGAAAAGAATCCAAAGGACTGCCACAGGAGATACCTGGCACAACACCTGGAACAGCAGTCAGGGATAAAAATAGTGCATCTGACCGAAACCGGCCAGATGGATCTGTGTTCTTTTTTCTGACAGTTACATTGCCCTAAGACGAGCTACCCTCTCTTCTGTTGCAGGGTGTGTGCGGAACAGGTTGCTTAAGCCGCCTCCCTTCAGAGGATTGACTATGAGCATGTGGGCAGTACTTTCCGATGCCTGGACATCTCCCCGCCTTGGACGGTAGAGGGTTGTGCCATATTCCAGCTTTTCCAGCGCGTTCGCAAGAGCCCATGGTTTGTTACAGATCTTTGCTCCCTCTTCATCAGCAGCAAACTCCCTTGATCTGGATATGGCAAGCTGTATGATGGTAGCTGCCAGAGGGGCAACTATGGCCAATGCAAGGAACCCAAGTATATTGTTACTTCCTTCTCCATCACGCCCTCCTAATCCGCCGAATATGGCTGCCCACTGTACCCATGTTGCTATCATGGATATGACACCTGCAATGGTCGCTGCTATTGCGCTGATCAGTGTGTCCCTGTTCTTCACGTGAGCAAGTTCATGTGCCAGTACGCCTTCGAGCTCTTCTGCTGTCAGAAGTTCCAGTATGCCAGTTGTGGCAGCTACAGCTGCATGCTTTGGATCCCTGCCGGTTGCAAAGGCGTTGGGCATAGCTGTATTAACTATGTAGACCTTAGGCATGGGCATATCTGCAAGGGTTGCAAGCTTATTTACTATGTTGTACAGTTGAGGATGCTCTAAAGCTGTGACCTCTTGTGCCTTGTACATGCGCAGTACGATCTTATCACTATACCAGTAGGTACCGAAGTTCATGATTATAGCGAATAAGAATGCTATGATCATCCCTAAAGGCCCTCCAATGAGCCTTCCCACTATGACCAGCAGACCGGTCAAAGATGCCAATAACAAAGTTGTTTTTAGCATGTTTCCCATATTGTTTTTACCTCAAGGACCTCTTTTTAAGTTCTCATAAATTTGCATATACTATATGCGTGCCCATCTATAAAAAGATACCTATTCAGATTAAATATAAAAATAAGGCAAAATTAGAACAAGGAATATATTGTTTTCAGATCTCTTCGATGGTGATGTTCTCCTCTTTTTCCATCTCAATAATAAGATCTTCCAGTTCTTTCATTTCCTGCTCCATATCCTGTATCTCTGTGTCGGTTATACTTATATTTCCCTCCGACAAGATCGCATCAGCAGCTGCAGTATCATTTGCAAGGGATATCTGAGATGCTGGTGTTTCAGAGGACGTATCATTTTTATCTGTACATCCGGAAAGTGCAAGTGCACAGACCATTATGATCAGAATGCAAATAGCGGTATATTTCATGTTTCATTCCTCCTGTGCACTGTCCTCTTCAGATCCGCTATCGAACCTGGAAGCCCAGTGTTTGCCGTATTCATCCGTTCCTGCAGTATATGTGCCTTCTCCTGAAAGTACAGCATTTCCTGTGCCTTCCACACTCAGGGCAAGGTCATTTCCTTTGACCATGACAGTAAGCCTGCTACCTGAGATACTTACCTTGCCTGTAAGGTTGGAATACACAAGAGCTCTTTTTGGATCATCTGCCAGAGAATTATCCAGCTCCAGAACAAGTTCGGAATTATTATCAATGATCTCAACTTTTGCATCGCCTGCATGGTCTTTGATTACAAGCTGGGCATCAACTATTGTCATCTCAGTTGTGATATTTCCCGAAAGCACGGCAGTACCGTTGCCTTCAGCCACAAGCATGCCATCTCCATTAAGGGTAACAACTCCTTGTCTGTAGGTTCTCAGAATCTGAGAAATGTCGGCAAGTACAGAGTTTGCTTCCTTCAGGTTTTCCGCTGAGGCGCTCCAATATCCGCGTGATCGCTCATCACCATTCTGGTCCGCTCCTCTTGCACGTTCCCTGTTCTGCCGGGCTTGTTCCAAGAGAGAATTATATTCTTCGAGCAGCCCTTCAAGCTTCCCTGTATCCACACCCTGTTTCTCCAGGGTCTCTATCTCCTTTGCAAGGCGTTCTGCAAGGGAAACGGATTTATCCAGATATATGCCTACCTTATCGTCCACGAATTTTGTTCTTGTCTTGTATGCATCCTTTACTGCATCCCTCCAGATATCCCGGATGTTCCTGGCGGACCTGGCAAGCTCTCTGGTTGTCGTGGCGTTCTCCACGTTGCCTTTTTCAGCATCCAGTTTTGCAATATGGATGTCCAGGTCACTGAGGATAGCATCAGCATCCTCTCTTTGCGATCCATGCACTTTCTCTTTCAGTTCCTCTAAATTATATATCGTATAATCTATGGTCTCAAGCAGATAATCCTGCCTTACTTCAAAAACATCTTTTGAAGCGGCACTGATCTTGCCACTGTTCATATTGGCATTGAGTTGCTGTAATCTTTGCTTTGCAGCAAAATACTCTTCCCGGTTATCCCGTGATCTCACAGCTACACCATTTTTATCTTTTTCATCGCCGCCGCTGACAGATACACGGTCCTGTCCTCCCCCTTGGTTCTTTGCTCCATTCTCCTGGTTTCCCATTCCATTGTTGCCGCCATTGCCTTCTGGGGATGCAGCCAGAACACCAGCTGAGAGCAGACTCATCAGCATCAATACAATAGTAATATAGGTAACTAATTTCATAGCTTTCGTTTTTATCTCCCCTTGTAGATATATTTATTGATTTCCATCTTGTTATGTTTCGCTGTGGCAGTGACCATGGTAGTTTTTGTAGCTGTGGTCTTTAGGTTCAAATGGCTCTGAGCTCATGAATTCGCTGTCACATGTCCTGTCACGGATACGATCCCTGTCGCAAATCCCATTATTTGCCTTTTCTCCATTTTCACCGCTTCCTGCTTTCGCAGATACTGCTCCCATAGCCAGCATGCCCACGATCAAAAGCGCAATAGAAATATATGCGATCGTTCGTATAGTTCTCATTCAGATCTATCCTTTATTCCG
The DNA here is from genome assembly GCA_020854785.1 of Methanomethylovorans sp. Classification (GTDB taxonomy): domain Archaea; phylum Halobacteriota; class Methanosarcinia; order Methanosarcinales; family Methanosarcinaceae; genus Methanomethylovorans. The sequence goes on along the minus strand of JAHFZE010000308.1, from coordinate 4,727 downwards.
GATCAGACGTTTTTCGTCAAGCAACCATGTTGATAGATTCAAATAAATACATACTTTACTTTAAGGCTTTTTTTTCTTCATATTAAGAGTATTCTAAGGGTGAATATGCTTTATTTTACTTTAACAAACTTCATAGGTCCTTTTATCTTCGGTTATGGAAAAGGTTTAATATATTGGCAGTTAATATAAATTTGTGTCTTCAGAAAAGGCTAGAACTCGAGGATATCGTTTATTGATATTTGTGGTCTTATGTTTGCTTTTTTTCCCAACCACGCAGGCTGCAGAGCTGGCAACTGTCCACGGTGCAGTATATGATTGGGAGACATTTAAGCTTCTGGAGAATACGATAGTTGAAGTGAACTCTACTCCTCCGCAGTCCCAGGTAGCCAAATACGGCCTGTATTCCTTTGATCTGCCCATGGGGACATATTCTCTCAGTGCAAGTTATTATGAAAAAGGACAACTTGTATCATATGCACAAGAGGAACTTAATATTACGGATGGCGGTGACTACATACTCGACATACTGCTCCTGCCTGCTTATCCGAATGGTAATTTTAATAACACTCGTCCCAATGGGGACACACCTTTTACAGATGATACATCTAAAAGCACGATTTTCCTGATAGCAGCAGGCTCTTTGCTGATCGCTGCTGCCATAGTCCTATTGGTATTGAAAAAGAGACAGAGATCACAAGTTGTTCCTCTGGATGACAGTTTGTATGAAGTTGACCACTCAGGTACAGAAGACTCGAACTATAATGGTGTATCGCTGCCTCAGGACCTTCAACAGTTAGTCAACATAATAAAGGCCAATGGGGGACGTATCACCCAAAGGGATCTTCGTAACAAGATCCATTATTCAGAGGCTAAAGTAAGTCTTATGATATCTGACCTAGAGAACAGGGGCATCATTGAGAAATTCAAAAAAGGAAGAGGGAATATCATAGTACTTAAGCAGGAAGAACACCAAAATATATAATTGTGTTAAGTACCTATGTTTTCCAATATATATTGTCATTTCAACTAAAACGAGGCAGCACATGCGAGTTTCTATGGATATAGAATTACAGGATGCTCCAGGACAACTGGTGCATGCACTGAAGCCGATATCTGAGTTCAGGGGCAACCTGGTCTCTGTGGTACATCATCATGAGAAAAGAACTCCCAGAGGTACCATTCCTGTGCAAGTGGTATTTGAAACGGAGTCTTTGAGCATAACTCCTCTTGTAACAAAGCTGGAAGCTCTTGGTGTAGGGGTCATCCGGGTCAATGAAGAGAAATATCTTGAAAGAGGAACAGTTGTGCTCATAGGTCATATAGTACATACGGACCTGGAAGATACTATCGATACCATTGATAAAACAGGATATGCAGAGGTAGTTGAACTGCACCTTTCTATGCCCAGCATAAACCAGTCATCTTCTGCCTCTTTCAAGCTTGATGCTGTCGGAAAGAAAGAATTGAGGGATGCCATATCATTGCTCAGGTCAATTGCTCAGAAAAAAGACCTTGTGTTGATAGAGCCCATAGAGAGTGAGATTCTGTGAGGTCATAATATGAAAACAATAAAGGCATCTATCATTGGTTTTGGTTCTGTTGGCCAGGGAGTGGCAAGGGTATTGCTCCGTAAGAAGGAAGAACTCAGCTCAATGGGCCTTGATATTGTGGTTGTTGCAGTTGCAGATTCAAAGACTGCTGTCATTGCCCAGGAAGGTGTCGACCTTTCCATGGTTCTTGAGCGCAAGGCATCAGAAGGTGTTGTAGGTGATACCCATATCACAGGTCATGATATCATCCGGGACATAGAGCACGACCTGGTCATAGAAACAACTCCTACAAACATAGATACTGGTGGCGTGGGATTGCAGAACATGCTTACTGCCTTTAGTAAAAAAAGGCACGTGGTCACATCAAATAAAGGACCACTTGCTTTAAAGTATAGGGAACTGGCTGCACTGGCAGAAAGATATGGTTGTGCTTTCAGGTTCGAGGCGACCGTGGGAGGGGCAATGCCTTTGCTCAATCTTGTAAGGGATACTCTGGCAGGTAATGATGTTATCAGTATAGAAGGTATATTCAATGGTACCTGTAATTATATCCTCACCCGCATGATGGAAGAGCACGCAACCTATGAGCTCATGCTTGCAGAGGCACAGGAGCTGGGTATAGCGGAAAAGGATCCCGCCTATGATGTGGAAGGAATAGATGCTGCATGCAAGCTTGTGATCCTTGCGAATGCTATTTTTGGAATAGATGCCACTTATAAAGATGTGCATGTTACAGGTATCTCTCGCATCACTCCTGAAGCGTTGATGCTGGCTGAGACCGATGGTTATGTTATAAAGCTCATAGGAGAGGTCAATAAGCAGAGGATCCAGGTAGCTCCAAGGCTTGTACCTATGGGACATCCACTAGCTGTCGGGGGAACCCTTAATGTGGCTTCACTTCAAACCGATCTTGCAGGACCTGTTATAGTTGTTGGCAGAGGCGCAGGGTCCATAGAAACAGCAAGCGCTATTTTCAGCGATATTGTTTCCATTTACAAGAAATAGAAGCTGATATAATGACAAGCTTCAAGGAGTTCTGCAGGATATGCAAGGTCATAGAAGGGACAGCCGGATCTCTGGATATGACCACTCTTGTTTCAGAATTGCTCTCTCTCGTGACAATTGAGGAGTTGCCGGTGGTAACTCATTTTGTCATGGGTGAGGTCTTTCCCGCATGGAGTGATGAAGAAGTAGGCCTGGGTACAGGTATTCTTCTCAATGCACTTTCCAGATCATCAGGTCTCCCAGTGAAGAAAATAGAGGATATAGTACGGGAAACCGGAGATATAGGTAAGACCACAGTAAAAGCTCTGGCAAAAGTATCTAAGGGCCAGGCTACTTTTTCTTCGTTCTTGGACTCGCCTGTGGAATTGAGCATCATGGAGGTCTATGAAAGATTCAAGGACATAGCTCATGCAACAGGCAAAGGGTCCCAGACATCCAGGATAAAGCATCTGCAATATCTTTTTAATTCGGCATCCGCTGAAGAGGTTGGATATATAGCCAGGCTTGCCATAGAGGATATGAGGATAGGAGTGGGGGAAGGCATTGTCAGGGATGCCATCGCAAAGGCATTTGATGTACCTGTAGCATCCGTCGAAAGAGGTTTTATGCTCACCAATGACATGGGGCTTGTGGCGGTCACTGCAAGGGAAGGTGGTGATGAGGCTCTTTTGAAACTGGGGTTGCAGATAGGCAGACCTATTAAACTAATGCTTGCCCAGGTAACGCCGGACATCGAAACTGCCATCAAGGATCTGGGGGTTGTCGCAGCAGAATGGAAATTCGATGGTGCCAGGGTGCAGATACATAAAAAATGTGATGAGATCATTCTCTATTCCCGCCGTCTGGAGAACATCACAGGATCACTTCCAGACATAGTATCGTCAGTGAAGAGGGCTGTAAAGGCTGATTCTGCCATACTTGACGGTGAAGCTGTAGCCATCGACGAAGATGGAAGACCGAAACCATTCCAGGAGATCCTTAAACGCTTCAGGCGTAAATATGATGTACAGAACAAGGTAAGAAATATCCCGCTTACTCTTAACCTCTTTGATATCATGTACCTTAATGGTGAAAGCCTTATAGAGCTTCCTCTGCAAAAGAGGCGGGAATTCCTTGTAGCTTCTATAGATAACGGCGATCTTGTCCGCGTGGACAACCAGCTCATAACATCGGACCTCTCAGAGATCAACAGTATGTATGAGCAGGCATTGCAGGCAGGTCATGAAGGTATTATGATAAAGAACCCTGCATCTCCATATTCGCCGGGTAAGCGGGGAAAGAACTGGCTTAAGAAAAAGCCAGTTATGGAAACTCTGGACCTTGTGGTTATAGGAGCTGAATGGGGATATGGCAGAAGGACGAGTTTTCTTGGTTCTTATGCTTTGGCCTGTCATGACCCTGACACAGGCAGGTTCCTGCCGGTAGGTAAAGTTGCTACCGGAATATCTGATGAGCAACTGGCAGAACTAACAGAAATGTTCAGGGAACATCTCATTTCAGGATCAGGTACCAGCGTGGAGATAAGACCCCATATACTCTTTGAAGTGGCTTTCGAAGAGATACAGAAGAGCACGAACTATGAGTCAGGATATGCATTACGTTTTCCAAGACTCGTACGTGTCAGGGACGATAAATCACTGGAAGAGGTTGACACGCTGGAGCGTCTTGAAGATATGTACAGGACCCAGCGTAAATGAAGATCCTTAAATGGTCAACAGAGCGCTTTTTCTTCAAAAAGTATTATATCTATTAGCCCATAACTCGCAACCATATGAAAGATAAGTTGCTCTTAATTATAGTGCTGATAGCTGTTCTGCTACTTTCAGGCTGTACGGATAATGACAATGTGCCGGACACTGGCAGTAATGCATCTGATGAGGATACGGGATATATAGAGGTCTATATCGATGACTATGCTTTTCATCCGCGATCAGTGACCATTTCCCGGGGTGATACGGTAAGGTGGACAAATAATGATTCAGTGCCATTCATTATCAAAAGCAGTGTATTCCAGTCCCCAACGCTGACAAAAGGCATGACCTTTACCTACACTTTCCATGAGAGGCGCACATACAACTATTATCTTGCCACACATCCGTATACACAAAGTGGAACGATAGTGGTGGAGTAAAGCTAGAACAGCACATCTTCAAGACCAGAGGAGATGACCAT
>JAHFZE010000255.1 GCA_020854785.1 Methanomethylovorans sp. | reverse complement strand
TTCCCACATGGCAGGTGAGAACCGTAAAATGCGTTTCCTGAAAGATTTGAGGGAATTCGCTCTTAATCCGTCGCTGGTGGCAGTCACCTCTGTAATAACACACATGGTTGATGAGGTATCCTGGGGCTTGCTTCCAGAAACTTCAGCCCGGACAGTGGCTCTTGCTCTCATCAGGCAGCTGCCGGACATATTGCAAAGCAGCCAAAGGCCTCCCGAGAACTTGTTAAACGATTATGACAGCATTATCGATAACCTGGTTTTTATGACGGCCTGGGTGGTGAAGAATGGTGATCAGACATCATTGTGAGGTTTTAACATAAAGGAATTGATGAATTTCTCTCTTCATGAGAGTGATCTCTCCCGTTTTGAAAATGACTGGAATAAGGTGAAGTCTTTTGTGAGGTCTCATGGACTGGACGGTGTAGAGCTTTTCATTGACCATAGCCCTCTTATGGTTTTCCCTTCCGGGATAGTTGAAGGTGTACATTTACCTTACTGGATGGGGAGGCACCGTGCATGGGCGGATGAAAAAGCTTTCAATGAGGATATGGATGATAATGAGAAGTTTTTCCTGTTTGGAGGCCATGATCGCCAGGACGTGATATCGAACTTCAGGAGTGCTCTTGAGAATGCTGCATCTATTAATGCAGAATATGGAGTTTTTCATGTTGCTTATGTGGAACTGGATCATGTGTTCACCCGGGATTTCGGGGTTTCTGATATAGAGGTCATGGATTCAACTGCAGATTTTCTTAATGTATCTTTATCGGTTTATCCAAATGGAGAGCCACCTGTAAGGCTCTTTTTCGAGAATCTGTGGTGGCCTGGCCTAAACCTGCTGGACACTGCTGCAACAATGCATTTTATAGAATCTCTTGAATTCGATAACTGGGCTTTTACACTTGATACAGGCCATTTGATGAATGCTATTATGAATTGCACTGAGGAAAGAACTGCAATTGGTTCGGTATTGGATGTGCTGGCAAGATATCCCGAAGATATTATTGACAGAATAGAAGGAATGCATTTCCATTGCAGTCTATCGGGTGACTATCAGATGCAAGTGGCAAGAAATGGTGTACCCGAGGGTTACTATGACCTCTCGTTCCACGAAAGGCTCATTGCCGTAATGGAGCATATTTCAAAAATTGATCAGCATATGCCTTTCACTGATGAAGGTTGCAGGAAGATAGTAGACTTCGTAAGACCAAAGTTCCTTACTCATGAATTTGAAACTAACAGCCTGTCTGAACTTGACTGGAAGCTTCGAACACAGTTACGAGCACTATATGGGGAGGAAAGATAAAACAAATATTACTATACTATGTTTTATGCTTCCATAAGCAAAGACAGGCTTCACACTTGTTACTCATTTAAATGAGGTCTCCGCTTTGATAGACTATTAACGGGGAATGTTTTATATATGTATAATAGATAGTTTTGATATATATGAGCCCATCTGATAACAATAGCCCTCAGGACCTTAACAACACTGAACGTCTTAAAGTATTCAGTGCTTTGGGCAGTGATACACGCTTGAAGATGCTGGAAAAACTGTGCGAGGGTGAGGTGCATATCTCCGAACTGGCAAGGGAGCTTGATATATCTGTTCCGGTTGCTGCGAAGCATGCTACCATTCTTGAGGATGCTCAACTGATAGAGCGCAAGGTGTACGGAAAAACCCATGTATTGAAACTAAATAACAAGAACATCGTTTCAGCTTTGGATATACTTGCACCCACTAAAAGTATAGAAGTGCCCAAGGGTACGACTCTGCTGGAAGCCCTGAAAAAGGTCGCTGTTGTGGAAGTAAGGCAGGATGCTGACTTTGAGAATGTAGTATCCACCAACGGTGAAGAAGGTTTCTTTGTGTATGAAGTGGACGGCAAACTCCCTGATAAAACAGTTAAGAACTGTAAGTTTGAAAAGGACGCAACAGTCGAATGGAAGAAACTGGAAGCTGTTACTAAATTGAAGATCAATATCAAAGTGAAGGATGAAGAGTGATAGTTCGTGCTTTAGTGGGCCATCAAGCCCTTTCATACCTTCTTAATACTTTCACATCGCTTACATCTATGTTTTATATTCAATTATCAGTCATTCCATTGTGAGCTATGTGAGACCTCCTAATGAAGCCCATAAGACCCTCACGGAGCGTATGCGTTATCTTGCATCCGGTACTAAATACGATAGCTGCAACCAGAGTGCTGTATGCCATGCTTTTGCTCCCGATGGCAGATGTATCCAGCTTTATAAGACGTTGCTTACCAATTATTGTTCAGGGGAGTGTACCTACTGCCCCAACAGATGTGAAAGGGATACTCCCCGTGTATCACTGTCCCCGGATGAGATCGTAAAGATCACATGGTCATTCTACAGAAGAAATGTTGTAGAGGGCTTGTTCCTGTCTTCCGGTGTACTAGGGGATGCTGAGAATACTTCCGAAAAACAGCTTGAAGTGGCTAGAAAATTGCGTTCTCAGGGTTTTCAGGGATACATACATATGAGACTTATGCCAGGTACTCCAAAGTATCTGCTGGAAGAGATCGCGGATGTGGCAAACAAGTTTGGGGTCAATGCTGAAACAACAAGTAGTACCAACTATTCTGAAGTCTGTCCGAACTTCGATTACAAAACTGATGTGCTACAGCGTTTGAAATGGACAAAGGAGCTCATAATACAAAAAAGGAAAGAGGTTGGTTACGGCGGTCGTATCATCGGTGCCAATGATACCCAGTTCGTGGTTGGTGCTGCAGATGAATCAGATCGGGATATTGTGCACACTGTGAACAAGTTCATGGATAAATACGATCTTAGAAGGCCTTATTTCATGAGTTTTGATCCTGTATCGGACACACCTCTTGAACACAACACTCCTTCTCCTCAATGGCGCGAGGTAAGGCTTTATCAGACATCTTACCTGCTCAAGGATTACGGACTGAGAGCAAGAGATCTTGATGAAATATATACGGATACAGGTTTTCTGAAAGATCAGGACCCAAAGGTCCTGCTTGCCCAATGCAATTCTGAAATATTTCCGATAGATATCAACAATGCGAACCTCCAGGAATTGTTACTGGTTCCGGGAATCGGTCCTGTAAGCGCCAGCCGCATCATGCGATCCCGGCCGGTTAACTGCGAGCAAGAACTTGTACGCATGGGTGTGGTCATTACGCGGGCAAGGCCTTACATTAAGCTTAAAGGCTGCTGTCAGACCAATCTATCTGCTTTTATGGAGGTATGTTCATGATAATAGGCTTCAGGACAACTGTAGAAGGTGTGTTGCTTGCCTGTTTGATACTACGGCAGTCACCTGATGCA
>JAHFZE010000221.1 GCA_020854785.1 Methanomethylovorans sp. | reverse complement strand
ATGCCATCTCAAAGCCGTACCTCGCCCAGATAATAGCAGGTGACGTGGATGCCGACAGAATAGATTTCCTCCTGAGAGATTCCTATCACACAGGCGTATCCTTCGGACTCATAGATGTTGACCAGATCATTGATAGCCTCATCATTAAGGACAGCAATGTGATACTTGGTAGTTGCGATGGGTCAGACTATGGAAATGAGATGGCTCTTACAGCTGCAGAATCCCTGCTTATATCACGTGCTCATCATTATACTGCCATTATACACAACCCAAAAACCCAGGCTGCACGGGTGATGTTGCTCTACGCCCTTGAGGACGCGCTTGAACGGTTCAGAAATGTTTCTGGAACAGAAGCTGCAAAGAAAGAGATCATCCGCTTTTTCACCGAGTATAATGATAATGACCTGCTTGGTTTTATCAGGTCCCATGCATCTGAAAGATCCCTCAGGCTACTGAATGATCTCAACAGTGACAGGTTATATGTACCTGTTGCAAGGTTCAGCCAGAAAATACTCAGGCCATCTACAAGGATGGCGCTGGCCACCATCGCACGTCATGGTGTGGCTAAAATGAAATTCGAATCACGGCTTGTCCGGGAACTGGGAGATGTGCTTGTCGATCTGGACGTAGCATTCGGTGTTCCCAAAAGCATGAGAGTACTGATAGGAGATGAAGAAAGCTTCTTCTATGATGAGTCGGCCCTAGCCAACGGGCTTGTAAGGTCTATCTCAAGACAGCTGTCCCTTACAACATTTGCACATCCCGATGATGTTACAGGTATGAACGGGTCAGTAACTGCCATCAGAATGCATGAAATTGTGGATGGATTGTCCCCCAGGCTTCTGGGATTCATTCGTGCAGAACAGTATCTTCCTATAGAAGGCATAATCCTCCTATTCTACGCAATATACAATATCTTTAAGAAGGAAGAAACGGGTTTCATCTCAGTGCCACGTCTTAGGCATATAACCTGGCTGTATCGCACCATTCTTCATTTCAGTACTCATGCTCCCCTGAAGAACCTCTTCGAGTACAGTTTTCATGAAAGATATGGATTCCCATACAGCGACCAGTTGTTCGAGGACATACAGGTACTTGTTGCCATGGGTATCGTGGATGAGGACCTTAGATACTACGAAAAGAAGGGCAGATACAGACAGAGATACGAGTACGTGCTTACACATGAAGGTGCTGAATATGCAAGCAAACTTGCTGGATCCTATGCTCATGAATATAGACAGATAGAGAGCTATGTTAAGATGAATAAACACTCTATTCCCAAGGACATAGTGACCATGCCTCTGGTAAGATATACACCCCAAAAACAGATATAGGAGCTATATTATGGAATATGGAGAAATGGTATTATTAAGAACTTTCTTTAAGGAAAAGACAAGGGAATTCATTGTATGTGTTTCTGAGGATGCTTTTCACAGTGATTTTGGTGTTATCGAGCTGGGAGAGCTTACCAAACTATCTTCCGGAGATAGGATCTGTTCTCACAAAGGTCAGGAGTTCATTGTGCAGAAACCACGTATGCCTGATATGTTCAGGCATGCACAACGTTCTGGAGCCCCTATGATGCCCAAGGATATAGGCATGGTCATCGCATACACCGGACTTTGTAAAAATGATGTTGTTTTAGATGCAGGTACTGGCTCTGGTATTTTATCCATGTACCTTGGCTCGATAGCAAAAAAAGTCATCACTTATGAGATAAAAGAAAGTTTTGCACAGCTTGCACGTAACAATATTTCAAAAGCCGGCCTGTATAACGTGGAAGTGCGTTGTGGCAATATTGTTGAAGAGATAGACAAAATAGAAGAAAGGTTCGATGTTGTTACCCTTGACACTATAAATTCCCCTGAAGTAATCCTAAAAGTAAGAAGAGTGCTTGTACCCGGCGGATTTGTAGTTATATATTCCCCATTCATAGAACAGACCATAGCAATACGCCAAGCACTGGATGCTTCCGGACCATGGGATGCCACTACCACGGAATGCATAGAAAGACCTTTATCCGTATCAGAAAGAGGGACAAGGCCCGCTACAGGTGGAGTGGGTCATACTGGGTATATCACTGTTGCCAGGATATGACAGGTCACTCAACCCCTTCAGAAGTTATTATGAACTCACAGCTTATACCTTCAGGCAGAGAACGGTGTTTCCTGAGAACCGCCCGCCTTTTTCCATCACCAAGGCGTTCTAACTGGATAATGGTCTTGGAGATGTGCTCGATGATATTCCCTCCAACAGGTCTCAATGTGCCTGAAGGAATATCAGTGTAGACCTGATTGGTGATTACTACCACCATGCCATATTTTCTTGCAAGACTGTGCAGGAAACCGATCTGACTTCCAAGTTCACGTCTTGCCCGCATGGCAGAATCGTCCTGCTCCAGTTCAAATCTATAGAAAGCGGTAGCAGAGTCAACAATAATAAGACCTATGTTCTCCTTTATGATCTTGTCAAGTTCTCTTACAGCTGAATGCTGTTCTTCAAAGCTATGAGGTTCATAGATAATTATCTGCTGAGCTATTTCCTTTGCCCTGTCTCCTGCTATTTGTCTGAACCTGCTGGGAGAAATACCTTCAGTATCAATGATAATGACCTTTTTTCCTTGCTCAACACATCTTATGGCAAGCTGAAGACACAGATTTGTTTTTCCACTACCAGCTTCTCCAAAGAGCTGGGTCACAACTCCGGCTTCGAACCCACCTTCAAGGAGATCATCAAGTGATCTGCAACCAGAAACTAGATGAGAATCTATGTAAACACCTCTTGAGATTACTTGCTATAGGAGGATAATTTATATCACTTTTTTGTACATTATCTTTGTAATCAGACCTGATAACAAAACCGAGTTACAAGTTGTACACCTTAACCATGTTTGTTACCAATAATAGTTTTTGTGTATGTAGATGTGCTGTGAAAAACCATTATAAAGCCATAGATCATTTGTATAATTTACCTTCAAACGAGAGATAGAAGTTAGTGAGATGGGGTTTTTGCTTGTGGTTTTAAAAAGGGCGCAGGCAACGCCTGCTCATAACTTAATAATATATAAGTAGTATAATAAATAGCTGAACGAAGAAGAATGGACGCGAGAAAATGTCTGAAGTCACTATATATACAACAAAAACCTGCCCTAAATGTGAACTGCTCAAAAGGGCCCTTAAAGAGAGAGGTGTGGCCTTCAAGACCACTGACATGTCCACACCGGAAGCTCTCACAGAACTGAGGGTCAATGGAGTGTTCACCCTTACAGCTCCTGTACTGCAGATAGATGAAGAGTTTCTCACCCATGACGAGCTGTTCAATGGAATGGAAGTAAAAAGAGAAGCAAAAGAAGCATTTGACAATTTACTTTGATTATAAGGAGATCGGATAATGGATACATGCATCATTGATACACAGGATAAGAAGGAAAAGGCAGCTGAAAGGAGTGACAAAAGGCTTAAGTTCATGGGTACTGTTCAGGAGGACATGACATCCCCCCAAAAGCAGGCCGTACAAAGGACGCTTGATGGTCATTCCATATCTGTTATGCCAAAAGTCCGTACCACTGATGGACACATGGTAGACTGGGATCGTAATATAGTTGTCAATCAGCTGATGAAGGAAACAGGCCTTGCCGCAAGGTTCCACAATAAACCTGGCATAACCAGAGAAGAAGCCCAGGAAATTGCAAAAGATACAGAAAGACGCATAAGGCAGCTGGACCTCAAGTTCCTTTCAGGCCCACTAATCAGGGAAATGGTAAATATGATCCTGCTGGAGCGCGGACATGTGGAATGGAGAAATGTATCCACCAGAGTGGGTACTCCTGTATATGATGCCTGTGAGATCGATCTGGGCTCAGGTTTTGAGGCAAAGGATAATGCAAATCTGCAGGAGAATGCCGAAACATCACACAAGAAGAAGGCAGACAAGATCTCCAAAGAGCAGTATTTGCTGCTGTTGCCACCCAAACTTGCGGACCTGCACCTTAACGGTGACCTGCACATCCATGATCTGGAATATCTGGGCACACGTGCCTTTTGTCAGGACTGGGACCTGAGGTATTTCTTCTACTATGGTCTCATGCCCGACGGGTCCGGTGCCAAAGCCAGTGTTGCAGGCCCGGCTATGAAGGCAGAGGTTGCCATCCTACACGCAGTAAAAGCATTGGGCAGCGCCCAGACCAATTTCGCGGGAGGACAAGGATTCTATAATTTCCTGACATTCCTCGCACCTTATTTCGAAGGCAAGAGCTACAAGGACATCGAACAGCTCATGCAGATGTTCGTGTACGAGATGACACAGATGATGGTGGCCCGGGGAGGCCAGGTTGTCTTCTCCTCAGTGCAATTGTCCCCGGGTGTTCCAAAGCTCTGGAAAGATATCCCGGTAGTATACAAGGGCAAAGTGCATGATGGCACCAACAACACTGTCAGGCGCACATATGGAGAATTCGAACGTGAGGTAAGGTTGGGATTTGCAGCCCTCATGAACGTGATGCTTCAGGGAGATAACTGGGGTAAGCCGTTTAACTTCCCTAAACCTGAGATCTCCATTGAACCGGATTTCATGCAGGAGGACGAGATGTTCAACCGTGCTCATCCGGAGCTTCCCACCTATGATGGCCTGTACACCCTGGCATTCGAGCTGGCTGCGAAGTTCGGCACACCTTACTTTGATAATCAGCTTCCTGAGTACAGAGGGGCCGGAGAAGGCATCTCATGCTACCAATGCTGTGCATACCAGTTCTCTGCAAATGCAGATGCTGATGACAGCTTTGATGACAAGCTTCATTTCAGGAATGGTATGCACTTCTCCATGGGTTCATGGCAGGTAGTGACACTCAACTGTCCAAGAGCAGCATACAGAGCAAATGGTGATGATAAGGCCCTCTTTGCGGACCTCAAAAGCCTGATGGACCAGGCGATCAAGGTATTTGCAACCAAAAGACAGTGGATGGAGAGCATCATAGAGAATGATAGGATGCCCTTTGCGACCCAGCGCCCAAAGGATCCGATGACCGGTAAGAAAGGCTCAATAGCAGTGGATATAGACTCACTGGTATACACCATAGGTGTGGTGGGTATAAACGAGATGGTGCAGTACCACACAGGTAACCAGATATATGAGTCAAAGGCTGCCTTCAAGTTCGCTATAAGAGTAATGACAGAACTGGAGATGTATGCACGTGAACTGGGGCAGAAACATGGCATTCAGATAGCGCTTGCAAGGACCCCTGCAGAGACCACAGGTCAGAGGTTCGCTGTATCCGACCTGTTGCATGAGGAATATGCAGATAGTGCAAAGCAGGTAGTGCAGGGTGATCTGGAAACGGCCTTGGCAAAGATAAAGGACACACATGACCTTCCCATCTATTATACTAACGGGACTCATGTGCCACCTGGAGCTGATATATCCCTTGCTGACAGGATAAAGATAGAACATGTGTTCTTCCCCATAGTGGATGGGGGTAATATCTGTCACATCTGGCTGGGAGAAGGTTCCCCTGACCAAAAGGGTCTGAAAGAATTTGCCATGAACATTGCAAAGAACACACAGGTAGGCTACTTTACCTTCACCAAGGACATGACCATCTGCCTGAACGATTTCCACATGATGTCAGGCCTCAAGGATATCTGCGAGAACTGTGGTTCTTCCAATGTGGAACAGATGTCCAGGGTCACAGGATATATCCAATCTGTCAGCGGTTGGAATGCTGCAAAGAAGCAGGAACTGGCAGACAGGAAGAGATATAAAGTAGCTGGCATAGCATGATAGTGGTGTGATGAAAGCCAATTACGGCTCATATATACCCATTTCAACGGTAGACTGGCATGGGAAAGCAGCAGTGGTCCTCTTTCTGAGAGGGTGCCCTTTCCGCTGCCCCTACTGCCAGAACTACGAGATCCTGACAGGATCCGACCTTGTAGAAATGAAGGCCCTGCAGGATAGAATTGAAAGTTCAATCCCTTTTATAAGCAGCCTTGTGATCTCCGGCGGGGAACCCCTGATACAAAAGAACGTTGTGAAGGAACTGGCAAGCTTTGCTAAGGAAAAGGGATTGCTTGTTGGCATACACACCAATGGTTTCTATCCACAGGCTATTGAAGAACTCCTAAAAGAATCATTGGTGGATGCTTTTTTTATTGATATCAAAGCGCCTATGAACGACCCTAAAGCTTACGGTAAGGTAATTGGATGTAATGAATATAACCTTGCCCTGGAACCTGAAAAGGTTATAGAGAATATCGCAAAGAGCCTTGATACCATTTCCGGAAATGGTGCATGTCTGGAAGTGAGGACCACTGTTATACCTGGCCTTGTGGGCAGCAAGGAAGATATTGCTGCTATAGCTCAGTTTTTATCCTCTTATATTAAGGACAAAGATATAGCCTATGTGATACAACAGGGACTGCCTGAAAATGCAATGTCTGAAAACTTAAGGGACATAAAGCCTTTTACAAGAGAAGAATTACTCGAGATAGCCAAAGCCGCATAT
>JAHFZE010000121.1 GCA_020854785.1 Methanomethylovorans sp. | reverse complement strand
GGATTCCATTACAGCTATATTGTAATCGTGATGTCTTACAAGATTATCTTCACCACCACACCAGATATCAACCGTGGGACCGAGTGTATCACATAGCATTGCCGGATCCTGGATGTTCCATGAAGGCCTGCCTCTTCCCAGAGATGACTCCCAGGATAAAACCTCTTCAGTACGATGCCCATGCCAGAGAATAAAATCACCTATATTCCAGTTATTACCTGGATATGTGTCCTTATGAAAACGTCTTATTTTCGAAGGCCAGTCAGAACTTTTAAGATGGCTCAGCTTTCCAAAAGCTTTGAAGGAACGTATATCAAAGTAAACGTTCCCTTTATGCCAATAGGCATGTCCATTCTGCAGTAGCCTTTCGATCATTTCCACAGCCTTATCCACTGAAGTAGAAGACCTGGGATTGTATGTGGGTTTTTTGATCTCAAGCTCAGCTATATCCATAAAGAATTTAGCAGCACAACTGTTGGTAAGGATGAAAATATCTGTTAGATTATTCTTTGCCTCGATTATAGTCTTATCCTCTATATCGGTGAAATTAAGAGTTCTTTCCACATCATATCCGGAATATTCCAGATAGCGTAAAAGAATGTCTTCAAAAAGAAATGTGCGGTAATTCCCCAGGTGCGCAGGCTGGTAGATAGATGGACCGCATGTGAACATCTTTACTTTTCCATCCTCGTCGGGTATGAATACCTCAAGGTCCCGCGTCATGCTATTGTATAATCTGAGCAAAGGTGATCACCCATGTATTTATTTTATCGCATGAAATTATAAAGGATTTTGTGAGATCCGAGCCACAAAATTAGTTATGGGATAGTAGACCGAAATATTGTTTTTGACATGCGACACATATACAAGATACATTAATATGTCTTTAGATTTTGGTCTTTGCTAATTAATTCTATTATTATAATGATGAGCATATAATCTAATGTACATATATTTATATAGATTCACATTTTAGATGAATCGCTCCTTTGATGGAAAGAGGAGTATTAAAAACTAACTAAGTGGTATTGATCATGCAAAAACAGAGATTGATTCCTGTTGTACTTCTGATCGCACTGATCTTTTTTACAAGCGGTCTTATGTACCATCTTCCTGAGAGTGAAAATAGTTCACCTATACAAGGCGTGATTTTCAACAGTGGCAATGTTACACTACAGTCTGTTAATGGACAGGATCCACATACTGAAGAAACGATTGTAATGACACTTAACACTCAGCAAGTTTTAACTGGATCTGTCTTGGATCTTTCAGAAATATTCTCCAACCCTTACTATGGATAAGGAGGAAAAACTGATGCATTCTGCTGTAAAGAAAAGTGATATTTATTCCAGAACAGTATTTAGAAAAACCGAGCTTGAAGATGGATCTGCTGATGAAGCCACTGAGACTGAGGTGGTATAAATGCAACTCAAGTTAAGTGGACCGATCTATTTCGGAGTCGCATTATTTTGTTTGACAATGATTGCAGGAGTGAGCTCAGCTGAGGAACTCAGCGTGAACTTTGTTAGCCATATAGATGTAAATGATTTCAGTGCTCCAGGTATAACTAATGCTTTAGTGACACAGGGGCAGGATTTTTCCAGCCACTTTGGTGGAAGTATTTCAAATGTTGTAGTAGCCGGAAATTATGCATATCTCGGTCAGGGACAGGATATGCTGGTGATCGATATCACTAATGTTGCCAATCCATTAGAAGTGGGGAAGATAACTACTCTATCATTGGTTAACAATATTGCTCTATCTGGAAACTATGCATACCTGGCCAATGGTGACAACGGTCTTTCGATAGTCGATATCTCAGATCCAGCATTACCAACGATCGTAGGATCTTATGCATATTATTCAGGCTATGCATATAGTGTTGCTGTATCAGGTGATCACGCATACATAGCTAATGGGAACAGTGGACTTATAATCGTAGACCTGAAAAACCCTGCAGTACCAATATTTAAAGGAAGATATGATACATCAAATGCAAAAAGCGCCGCTTTGTCAGGGAATTATGCTTACATAGCAGATGATACCAATGGTCTGGTGGTAGTGGACATCACCAATCCAAGTGCACCAAGGTCTGCAAGTTATTATGACACTATGAAAGCAAATGCTGTTACTGTATCGGGTAGTTATGCATACATTGCTGACGATAGTAATGGACTTGTCATCGTAAATGTCAGCAACCCCACAGCATCAACGTATGCTGGAAGATACGACACCTCCGGAAACGCATCTGATGTCACCGTTTCCGGGAACTATGCATACGTAGCAGATGGTGATAAGGGTCTTTCAATAGTGAATATAGCCAATCCGGCTGCACCATCCATTGCAGCTATTTATAGTGCTACTGCCGGATATGCATATGGGGTTGCGGTATCAGGGAACTATGCATATGTAGCCTATGGTAGAAGTGGTCTGGCGATAGTAAATGTCTCAGATCCTTCAAAACCGACCCGTGCAGGCGTTTATGATGTCGCAGGTTTTGCATCTGGGGTTGCCATATCAGGAAATTATGCATATATAGCCTATGGTTACATGGGCTTGACCATTGTGGACATCAATGATCCTGCTAGACCAAGACGTACAGGAAATTACATTACTACCGGCTATGCACGTGATATTGCTGTATCCGGGAGTTATGCATATGTGGCAGACGATGCATATGGTCTTGTGATCGTGGATATAACTAACCCGGCTGCACCAACCCTTAAAGGCAGATATGATACTGCTGGCCGTGCATGGGGTGTTGCTGTCTCAGGTAATTATGCATACGTAGCTGATGGGGCAAATGGCCTTGTGATCTTGGATATAACGAATCCGGCAGCACCAATACTTAAAGGAAGTTATGATACGCCAGATAATGCGGAAACTGTCGCTATAGATGGTGATCATGCATACGTTGCTGATGGAAACAGCGGTCTCATGATCATTGACATTACTGAACCGGCAGCACCAACACTTAAAGGGAGTTATGATACATCTGGTTATGCATATGGTATTGCTGTGACTGGTGATCATGCATATGTAGCTGATGGGAGCAGTGGTCTCATGATCATTGACATTACTGATCTGGCAGCACCAACACTTAGAGGGAGCTATGGTACCAATTCTGCTCAGAACATTGCAGTAGCTGCTAATTATGCATACATAGCAGATGATAGCAGTGGTCTTGTGATCGTGGATATTACAGATCAGGCAGCACCAACACTTGCAGGTAGCTATAATACTGCTGGTTATGGATATGGTGTTGCATTATCAGGTAATTATGTTTACGTAGCTGATTTTAACAATGGGCTGGTCATCCTGCGTGTTGATACAGGATCAAATGGTCATGATACCACTGCCCCTGCACCTGTAACCGGTTTGAACGAAATTGGTACAGGTTCGAGCTGGATCAGGTGGGAATGGACAAATCCCATTGATGATGATTTCAGTCATGTGATGGTATACTATGATGGTATATTTATTACAAACACGTCTGGAAGGCATTATAACTGCACCGGGCTTATTGAAGGAACCACACATATAATAAGCATGCAGACAGTGGATACATCAGGCAACATTAACCCTACATGGGTCAACGATTCGGCAACAACTATAATTCCGGCAGATTCGATCCCACCTGGATCTGTAATAAACCTGGAGGAGAATGATGCTGATCAGGATTGGATCAGCTGGACATGGACAAATCCCAATGATCCTGATTTCAGTCATGTGATCATATACATTGATGGGGTTTTTGTTACAAATACAGCTGATAGTTCCACAAATTCCTACAATGCAACCGGACTTTTAGAACAAGTTACTTACACTCTTGGGATCCAAACAGTTGACACTTCCGGAAATATTAATTCCGCATGGGTAAATGATTCAGCCACTACGGTGAAGCTTCCAAAGATCTTTAACATCTCTGGAACAAATATCACAAAAACCTCCATAACCCTTACATGGGAAAACTCTGCGGACACCAACAGGGTGCAAATAAGCCGGGATGACATGTTCCTTGCTGACATGAGCAGACAATCGTTTTATGTAGACTCTAATTTGAGCAGTGACAGGACCTATATATATACACTTATCCCATACGACCAGAATGGTCTGGAAGGCAGAGCAGTAAGTGTGGGCCTGAGAACCAAGTCGGGTAGCAGTGGAGGAGGAGGTGGCGGAAGTAGTAGTAGTAAAAAGAGCAGTGGCGGAGGAAGCACAGGAGCAGCATCTGTGGAGGACTTCGCTAACCTGGCAATGAAAGATGCTGCAAACGCTTACCTCAGAATGGACACAAATGCGACCTATGAATTCTCAAGGGAAGGAAACCCTATACAATCGATCACTTTATATTCCCTTAAGAACTCAGGACAGATTACATCTACTATCGAAGTGTTGAACAACAGATCAAAACTTGTGAACAGTACCCCTGATGGATACATATACAAATATACCAACATCTGGGTTGGTAAGGCGGGCTTTGCAACTGCATCTAACATAAAAGATGCGCATGTGAAGTTCAAGGTCAACAACTCATGGATCGAACAGACTGGTATAAAACCATCAGAAGTGAGATTACAGAGATACAATGGAACCGCATGGGAAGTATTGCCTACCATTATAGTAAGTAACACAACTGATCATGTATCATTCGAGTCCCATACAACCGGGTTCTCAGCATTTGCAATAACTGCTGAGAAAACACTTGCTGCTTCATCAAGCAGTGATACATACACAAGTACAGGCTTGGAAGAACTGTTTAATGACCAGGGCCGAACCGAAGATGAGAAGCAGGATCATAATTCTGACAGATCCAACTTTTTGATAGCTATGGCTTCCATTCTTGCAATAGGGACAGTTGTTTCGGGATATGTGTATCTGAAGAGAAGAAAGGATTGATCGTATTACCCAGTACTCCACTGTACTGGGGCAATATACAACAAACAGAGATATTGATCTATGGTTTTAAGAAATGTTCACTAAAAGCTTGGCTTGAGTAACTAAAATTTACACAATTTTTTATTTTATTAACACTACTCTTTCTAAATACTGAGGACATACATATAAAATATGCATATATTTATATATGAGTAAAGCGCCTTTCAGAACGGAGTATTCAAATAAGTGGTATCGATCATGCAAAAACAGGTTTTTGTTCCTGTGTACTTCTGATTGGAGTGATAATTGTTTCAAGCGGTCGCAAGTACTGTTTTCAGAATGGGGGAAATGCTTCTCAGAAGATTTTCTATTCATGCCCAAAATAGGAGATATTAGTGGTTCAATTCCTTCTATGAAAGAATAGAATGTATGCCACTATAAACTAAAATATCTATAACAAGGCGGGATCTGAAAATAATTTTGCTGATAGAACACTAAAACTGGAGTGATAAAATGCAACTCAAGTTAAATGGATCGATCTATTTAGGAGTCGCGGTATTTTTAATGCTGATGATCCCAGGGGTCAGTGCAGCTGAAGAACTCAAAGTAGATTTTGTAAGTCAATATAATGAAAATACCTATGATGCTGATATTATAACCAATGCCCTTCTGACACCGGAAGGCGAGGATTTTGTCGCCCACCGGGGGGGGAGTGTTCCCACCGTTGTTGTAGACGGTAATTATTCATATGTGGGTCAAGGACAGGACATGCTGATATTGGATATGAGTGATGTTACCAATCCTGTGGAAGTAGGAAGGGTTACCACCCCATCTTTAGTCAACCATATTGCCATATCAGGAAATTATGCATATGTGGCAAATGGACAAAATGGCCTAGCAATAGTGAATATCACTGATCCGGCAGCACCAACTATTTCGGGAACTTCTGGTTCCATATTTGGATCCGGTGTTGCACTATCAGGCAATTATGCATACTTAGCCAGTGGCACCAGAGGCCTTATAGCTGTGGATATCACTAACCCAGAAGAACCAGTCCGCTTAGGGACCTATAATACTTCTGGCTATGCATATAAGGTCGATATAAAAGACAACTATGCGTATGTAGCAGATGATAGTGCTGGCCTTGTGATAATTGATATAACAAATCCAAACATACCGGTACTTGCAGGAACCTTTGATACTGACGGAGCCGCAACAGACGTTGCTGTATCAGGGAACTATGCATACGTAGCTGACGGAACAAACGGACTTGCGATCGTCAATGTCACAGTTCCAGCCTCCCCAAGCCTTGCAACAACTTATGGAACTGATGGTTTTGCAACATACGTTACCGTATCAGGGAACTATACCTACGTAGCTGACGGAACAAACGGACTTGTAATAATAGATGTTACAGATCCGGAATCACCAGCTCCTGCAGGAACACATAACATTGCTTCTTCACACGCTTATTGTGTTGATGTATCAGGCAACTATTCTTATGTAGCCTATGGAAGGACCGGTCTTGTAGTTCTGGATGTTACAGACCCATCAGATCCAAACGGTGTGGGTATCTACAGTACCACAGCAGGATTTGCAAATGGAGTGACCATATCGGGCAATCATGCTTACGTGGCCAATGGATTCGCGGGTCTTATGGTAATAGATATAACTGATCCAGCTGCACCCACCAGTGCAGGCAGTTATGTTACCATTGGATATGCACATGATATTGCTGTTTCCGGGAACTATGCATATATTGCCGATGGAAGAGGGGGTCTTGTGATAACGGATATAACTGATCCGACTACACCAACACTCGCAGGCAATCTTAGTACATTTGGTCAGGCATTTGGTATTGCACTCTCAGAAAATTATGCATATGTTGCACTTAATAGCAGTGGCCTTGTTATAGTGGACATTACAGATCCAGCTGCTCCGGTGGCCAGATACAGTAATGATACTGCAGGAAATGCAGAAAATGTTGCTGTAGAAGGCAATTATGCATACATAGCAGATGGAGATGCTGGCCTTGTGATAGTGGATGTTACTAATCCGATCTTAGCATCACCCATAGGCACTTACAACACTACTGGACATGCATACGGAGTTGCTGTAGAAGGCAATTATGCATATGTGGCTGATGGAAGAGAGGGAGTTGTAGTCCTTAATGTCACAGATCCTACTTCTCCAGTTCTTGTGAGCAATTATAGCACCAGTTTTGCACATGACATCGTACTATCAGGCAATTATGCTTTTATTGCAGATGATAGCGCTGGCCTTGTTATTCTGGACATAACTGATCCTGCAACACCAATCGAGGCTGCTAGCTATAACACTCCTGGTTTTGCATATAGTGTCGCTGTAGAAGGCAATTACGTATATGTCGCCGATTTTAACAACGGTCTTGTTATTTTAAGACTGCAGCCGGATGAAGCGAATGACACGGTAGG
>JAHFZE010000069.1 GCA_020854785.1 Methanomethylovorans sp. | reverse complement strand
GATCTCTATGGAACAATAACAATCACAACAGATGGCTATAATTATACCATGACCACTGAAAGGACCCCTCCGGAACAGAACAATACAATGAATGGCACTTCTTTTCCCACTATCAAAGTGGGAAAGTGAGGTCAAACAAGTATCATCCTCTTTATGGCTGATCACAATTATCGAAAAACCCTGTGCTTTGCGGAGGGATCATCCTGAGCTTCAAAGCCACCTTGGATAGGATCGAAAACAGAATTGCAGTGTTACTTATCAGACCTGAAGAAAGCACAAAGGTATGCATACCTCTGTCCTTATTGCCCGAAGGCAGTAAGGAAGGAGATATCCTGAACATTGATATTGCAAAGGATATGCCGGGAAAAGAGAATGCAAAAACAAGAGCTTTTACCCTGTTCAATGATCTCCAGAGCAAGGATTAAAGGTTAAGTGTCATTACAAGTAAAATTGATCATACGTGCATATGATCCAGAAATTGATGCACACTTTTTAAGGTTCAAATCTGATGCATCTTCTTTTGTGATATTCTGATAAGTGGTGTTCAAGGCACAAAGAACCTCCGCAAAAGTGGATTTATAAGGATTATTCAAGCACTTAATGCCAAGTATTTTTCCCTGCCAGCAATCAAACTTCATTTTAACTATCCATTAATAGAGCCTAATAAAATTTATGGCAATGGAGCACAACAGAATTTGCCAATACTAAAAAGGGTATAAAAAATATACACCAGTTCAGATGAAAGAGGGTGGGTGGTACTTGACAGGGACGAACTGAACTGGTCACCTTAACTAAAACAAAAGATACATATATCATTTTTCATTTTGTTCCGGCTTTAACACAGTCAGAAACCCAGTATACCGGTTGAACATAAATGTGATTCTTTAAAGCAGCAGTGCATAACATATATATCCTGCAAGATGAAACATTTGTGCTGAAGGTGTTGTTAATGAGTGGTAGTACTAAAGACCCTGTTCCTTTTTCACCTGTGAAGTTCTTCTATGGATTATACGATAAGTATTCTGAAAGAAAAAACAAACAAAAGAAACCATTAAAACGAAAATGGGTATCTGGTGCAAAACTTGAACCAAAGGACATGCTGGAGGATAGGCCCTATTATAAATATCGTCCACGTGAAGAAGATGAGGTCCTGAGAAATCTGTTGCTTGAAGAGAAAAGCGTATTGGTCATAGGGGATGCCCTTGCCGGCAAAACCAGAACCGTCTTTGAAGCATTAAAAAGCACGGGTGACCTGGTCGATGTGATAATTCCACCCCCGGAAAAGCTTGATCGCGCAGATCATCCTTTTGCAGATAATTATGGGATGAACAATGAAATTGTTATCCTGGACGATCTTGACAGATTTGTTGGAATGAGCAATTTTGAAAAGATAATAGAAATGATCAAGTCTAAGCATTTTCTTATAGTTGCAACCTGTCAGAGCGATGAGAAGTTCGAACTTGTAAGTAAAAAGGTCGATATTGGAAATATTTTTGGCAAAAATATTGTAAATATTGGTCCCATTTCTAAAGATGAAGCTCAGAGAATAGCTGAAAGGGAAGAGATAAAGTGGGATGACATCGATTTCGACGGGTCCATTGGTTCTGTTTTCATGAAATTGCATGAAATGAGAAGAAGGTACGATGCTCTTGTGGAAAGGGAACAAGAGATCTTGAGAATAATAAAGAAGCTGCATATCTGTGGCATATATGAGGGAAGGCATGTATTCCCTTATGAACTGATAGAAACCGTTTTCAGTGCAGATCATCCTGATACTGAATTAGACTGGGATCGTGTGCTTGGTCCGCTTAAAGGCAGCGAATTAGTTTCTGTACCTGAGGAAAAAAAGATCCACGTTGAAGAAATATATCTGAAAAAGATCGTTAAACTCACTGAGCCAGCATCGAAACTCTCGATACTTTACGAAATGTCGGAGATATTTTCTCATAATTACGCTGTCCTTACAGGGATCGGCAACGAAGCTTCTTCATATTCTCTCATCAGGACCCAAAAAGCCGAGTTCTTGAAAGTCACTGTTAAAGCATATGAACAAGCATTGAGATTAAGAACTTCGGAAGAATTTCCCATTGATCATGCAATGGCACAGAACAGTCTGGGACTGGCTTATAGGGATCTGGCAGCTATGGAAAATAGGAAATATAACCTCGAAAAAGCTATCAAATCTTACGAGGAAGCGCTCAAAGTGTATACAATGGACGAATTCCCCATGGACCATGTAATGACCTGGAACAATATGGGACTTGCATACAGTGATCTGGCAGCGGTGGAAGAGAGGGAGAACAACCTGGAAAAAGCTATCGAAGCATATGAGGAAGCCATCAAAGTAAAAAACCTCAAAGAAATTTCCATACAATATGCAATGGCCTGGAAGAATCTTGGGATGGCATACACTTGCATGGCAGATGTTAAAGACAAGAACAATAATCTCGAAAAAGCAGCAAAATCTTATGGTGAAGCACTTGAAACCTTTGAAAATCTAAAACTTCCACATCATGCGGAAATAGTAAAGAACTCTCTTGCTGTCATATTAAGAGAACTGCGACAAGAAGACTAAAATAGAGAATATTGACTGAAAGTGAATTATGGAAGGTATCCATAATGGGATCCATAACTGGTGGTGGAACTTCTGCCTCGGGGCAGAATACGGAAAGACGTTATGACCTCGACTGGATACGTATTTTCGGGATGGTTACTATCTTTTTTTATCACTGTGGCAGATTCTTCAATCTCGAAGATTGGCATGTGAAGAACAACACACTTTCCCCATCTATTTCTATAATACTCTATGTTCTTGGAATCTGGATGATGCCACTGTTCTTTATGATCTCAGCTATATCTTCTTACTATTCGCTCACCAGGAGGGCTCCAAAGCAATACATACTTGAGAGGTTTAAAAGGCTCATTATACCGTTCATATTTGGCACTTTTGTGTTCATAGTGCCTGTGCAGGTCTATATTGAACGTGCTTCCCACGGACAGTTCGAGGGTTCTTTCATCGACTTTTATCCCCACTATTTTGATGGGCTGTATGCATTGGGAGGAAATTTCGCCTGGATGGGACTGCATCTATGGTATCTAGAGTTTCTATTTATCTTTTCTATGTTAACATTGCCATTATTTGTGATCATCATGAAGAAAAAAAGTTCTGACTTTATTATTCATACATTTTCTTTTTTCACAAATCCCGGAGCCATTTTCCTGCTGGCAATACCTCTTATCCTGATCGAGATTTTTGTCGGACAATACAGAGATGATATTGGTCTTCAAGCATTTGGAGGATGGAGTCTGCTGACATATCTGGTATTTTTCATAACAGGATACTTCATTTCACTGAATTCGAGATTCAAGGATACAATTGAAAAACATAGGATATCGGCTATATTATTAGCTACCGGGATCACCGTGGTGTTGATACTGAATTATTCTTATGACATTGGAGCCATAGACAAATATGAGGATGTATTAACTGCAGCAGCTTCATGGTGCTGGCTTCTGGCAATATTTGGTTTTGGCAGCAGGCATTTAACGTTCAACAATGCCATCCTCAAATATGCCAATGAAGCTGTCCTGCCATTTTACATACTTCACCAGACGGTCATTGTGATCTTCGGATTCTGGATAATGGATTGGCAACTTGGAGTGCTGGTAAAATACCTTTTGCTGAGTTCAATTTCATTTGTGACGATAATGCTGGTATATGAATTCCTGATCAGAAGGATCAATGTGCTGCGCTTCCTTTTTGGGATGAAATGAAAGAACTGGATCATTTCCAGTCTCGCAGAGGAATATGAGTACATAACTTATTCGGAATGAACTTCTGGAGTCTGGCAGATGGTGTGCTCGCAAAGGGAGAAAAAGATATTTTAACGAAAATTCAGGAACCATTAGAGGTCCCGGAGGACAAAGCGGTCAACATCATTGGGGTCATGCCGATAAATAACAGAGGCTGAAAAAAACAGTCATATAATTTCATTTCTATGAATGAAGACAGGTTTAAGCCTGTTTAAACACTTCCTTCCCTAATCAATTCAATGAATCAATAGCACTTCTTTTTCTCCTTGATCTATAAAGCATACGGATCATATATTTCCTTTACCCTTCCTACACAGCCGTCTTCTAATTGCACTTTTATTCCATGTGGATGGGTTGAAGAATTGGTCAAGATCCTCTTCACAACACCGCGTGTGATCCTTCCAGTAGATTGATCTTTTTTCAGAACAATTCCCACGTGCAAACCTATTTTAATATTCCCTCTGACATTGCCTGAGCTCATGGCAATAGTAGATCTTTCATCATATAAGCATGTTCTTTCATAAAATTGAATTCTGCACCAATCGGATTTATGGTAACAGGAATGTCTAGGAAATGACTTAATAGTAAGTACTTATTCAATTTATTTTGTATAGACTTATGTTAGATATATATATTTATACGTCAGGAGTATATTGAGTCCAATATGCTTATATAGTATGTACGTGTTCCTATAGCTAGAGTTCGAGTGTTTGTCGATTTAATAAAAGGATTATATCATTC
>JAHFZE010000214.1 GCA_020854785.1 Methanomethylovorans sp. | reverse complement strand
TTCCTGTAATTCATCCATGAGATCAGCCCTGCTTCCAGAAGTCCTTGTCCCTGTCCTCATCCACTTCCATTATAAGCTCTTCGGGATAAGGCAGTAGGAATGAATGATATGCAGGGTCCCTGCCGGACATAAGCACATGCAGTTTCAGCAATTCCAGAACCGTGCTGAAACAGATCTTGTTCTGCTCGTAACGGCCAAGCACAGCCTCAAAGAACTGCTTTTCCTTCTCCGACACATCAGCAGCTATCGACTGGAACATTGCCCTTGAGGCCTTTATGTTAGCCTCATGGTCCGGTGGCCTTACCATCAACTGTTTCAGCAGGGACTCAAGTTCTTCCAGTATTTTGTCAATTGACTTTGAGCCATCCTGCACCAATCCGAACATCTTCGCCTGAATTTCTTTGTTATATGCAAGAAAAAGGAATTCGTTCCTGTTCAGGAAATCCTGCACATCCTCCATGCTTGCAGACTCTTTGAGCTTCCTCATATCTGCAAATGTATACAGATGAGTGAGGTAATGCTGCCTTATCCTGGTATTGCGCAGCCTGTCCTCCTCTTCCAGAGGATAGCCCGGATACCTTTCCAGTAGTTTCCCTGCAAAGAAACCAGTACCCCTTTCCACCACCGGCGCGTTCTCCACGCCTGCATATATCTTGATGTTGCGAAGCCCAATGGTCGGGGATTTGGACTTGAATATAAAACCATCCACTTCCTGCAGATCCTCTATGAAACCCTCGGTGAAAGAGTTCATCCTGTCCGTGAGGTCTTCACCGGTGGCTGGCTGAACGAGCCTGTAAGATCCATCCTTACGCACTATCCGGATGGTCTCCCGCGGCACCCCGAGCCCGATCTCCACTTCCGGGCACACTTTAATGAAGTCAACGAACGGCTCCAGGTCCCTGACGATGCGGGAATGTATCACCTGACCATCATACCGTACCTTATCGAATTCCAGACATCTGCTAACTACCACTATAGGCTTTGGAAATTTTCTCATAGACTCCCCTCTTTTATCCTTAGTAGTATTTACTGTCAGAAAGTATAAAATATCACCTGAAAGAAGCAAGCAGCGCTACAAGGACCTCCCATGTCCGTGACACTGAAGGGATATAGAGCCGCTCATCCGGTGAATGGGGGTTCTTTATGGTAGGTCCGAACGAGATCATATCCAGACCCACGAACTTAGACCCGATGACGGCACATTCAAGACCGGCATGTATCACCTCTATCCTGGGATCTTCGCAGCAAACTGAAGAATATGCTTCCTTACATTGCTGCAGCAGGGGAGACCTCATGTCCGGCTTCCACGAAGGATAACCTTCACTGTTAAGCACCGTTGCCCCGGCTGATCTGGCCAGCGCATTTATTCTCTCAGTAAGATGTGCAAGTTTTTCCATGTCAGAACTTCTCTGGCTTGTGACAATGGTGATACTGTCCTGTGATGTTTTTACAGTAGCAAGGTTGCTGGATGTCTCGACAAGGTCCGGCAGATCAGCTGACATGGAAGCAACACCATGTGGCAGAGAAAGCAGCAACCCGACAAGTTTCGCTGCAGTGCCGGGAGAAATAGCTTGCAGCTTATCATCAAATTTCACCTTT
This sequence comes from Methanomethylovorans sp., assembly GCA_020854785.1. Taxonomy (GTDB): domain Archaea; phylum Halobacteriota; class Methanosarcinia; order Methanosarcinales; family Methanosarcinaceae; genus Methanomethylovorans. The sequence goes on along the minus strand of JAHFZE010000214.1, from coordinate 9,672 downwards.
TCGATCCTCAGGGTCAATCCAGGTTCTCTGTCAGCATATTCTAAGCGCAGCTCACTTTGCAGCTGTGCAATAATTGATCTTATTTCTTCGAAGCTGTCCCCTGGATAGGCCAGGACAGCCTGTGAGTATCGGGGAATAGCATTGTGGGCTTTGCCCCCATCGACAGATATCAGCATTATATTTTGACCCAGCAGTTTTTCAATAGCAGCCGCAACCACCTTGTTAGCATTTGCCCTCTTTTCGTGAATATCCACACCAGAGTGACCACCAGCCATGCCCTCTGCAATGAGTCTGCAGATGCTATAAGACCCCGGAACAGGAATATGGTCTATGCTCATCTCAATTCGGGTAGTGATACCGCCTGCACAGCCTACGATGAAAACGCCGTCTTCCTCCGAATCAAGGTTAAGGAAGACCTTCCCTGAAATGAAGTCAGGGGTCAGGGCATTGACACCCTGCATTGAGGTTTCTTCATCCACAGTAAAGAGCAATTCCAGAAGAGGGTGAGCGATCGTCCTATCCTGGGCAAGTTCGAGAGCCATGGCCAGAGCAATGCCGTTATCAGCACCCAGCGTAGTGCCGTCAGCCCTCAGCCAGTCACCATCATAGACCAGCTTAATAGGGTCCTTGCTAAAATCATGAATTGATGACTCGGCTTTCTCACATACCATGTCCATGTGGCCCTGAATGACCACCGAGGGTGATCTCTCGTAGCCAGGAGACGGCGGAACAGTGATCACTACATTATTAACGCTATCGAACTTGAAACTGAGTCCATGGGATAACGCCCATTCCTTGAGCCAGTTAGCTATGCGCTCCTCATGTTTGGAACACCGTGGAATGCTGCTGATCTGTTCGAATATAGAAAGAATGCTTTGTGTACGCTGGTCCATAAAATGATTATTGCCTTTATTAGTATTTTACCATACACATTGATCATGTACATCGATCATGCAAATCCACCTGGATTTATATGCACAGGGTCCTAAACTATATGCAAAGGATAAGGAGAGAACAAGGAGCATCACTATGATGGAAATAGCTGAACGGATCTTGGTAATAATGGATGACATAGTGACACAGCAGGTCGATGCCATCGTTAATGCAGCTAATAATTCTTTGCTTGGCGGGGGCGGCGTGGACGGAGCGATCCATCAGGCAGCTGGCCCGGAACTGCTTGAAGAGTGCCGTAAGCTTGGAGGATGCCCCACCGGAGAGGCGAGGATCACCAGAGGGTACAACCTGCCTGCAAAATGGGTGATACACACTGTAGGACCCTTATGGAGAGGAGGTATGCATGGAGAGGACAAAATGCTCTGTCGTGCATACCGAAGTTCCCTGAAACTTGCACAGCAATATAAAGTAAGATCTATTGCGTTCCCGGGAATAAGTATAGGAGCTTATGGTTTTCCTGTAGAGAGGGCTGCAGGCATCGCTGTTTGGTCCGTGTGGGATTTCCTCACAGAAGTGAACACTATTAACGAAGTAATCCTGGTGTGTTACAATCAGACAGCTTTTGAAATGTACTCGGGTGCTTTACACAATATTACAGATAATATAAAATAAAAAGAAACGTGGTTTAAGAGTTCATCTAAAAAAAGTTATGGGAACAAAAGCACCTCATCATAATTAGAATTAGTATATACCAAAGTGAAGAAAAATTTAAATAATTGAATAACAAAGGTTGTATTGCTGAGGCAAGGATAAATCCCAAACAAGGTTGGTTGGTACGAGATCATCGGTGGTACGATGATGGCTGGCAAAAATGCCTAAAAACGGAAAAAGGTTCCTTTCCCCTTGATACAGAGGAAAGGAACCCTTCAGCATTATCTCTTTTGTTCCTGTTCTGACACTTCCGTTTTTTGAGAACCTGGCGATGCACATATATCTTTTCAAAACTCCTAATTTATCCATGACAGTCCTGATCGTCAAGAATTGTGCCAGAGAGGGGCCCGGAACCCTCGGAGAAATACTCGAGAACAATGGCATAGAATATAGGATCGTTGAAATCGAACATGGCGAAGAGATCCCTGATCCCACGGAACATGAAACGCTGATAGTAATGGGGGGTCCGGCCAGTGCAAACGACACGACAAAGGCAATGCAGCAGGAGATCGCCTCAACAGAACAGGCCGTAAGAGCAGAAGTGCCGTATCTGGGGATATGTCTTGGCATGCAGGCTCTCGTTAAAGCCTGTGGTGGCAGGGTCATAAGGAACCCCATAAAAGAAGTAGGATGGAAGGACCTGCAGGGAAAAAGGTTCTCTCTGGAACTTACACCGGCAGGTAAGAAAGACCCAATCTTTGAAGGACTGGAAACAACATTACCCATATTCCACCTGCACGGGGAAACAGTGGAACCTACAGATGACATGCAGCTGCTGGCTACGGGAAAGCATTGCCGTAACCAAGTGGTCAAAGTCGGGAAAAATGCCTACGGATTCCAGGGGCATCTGGAACTGACAGCAACCATGCTGGATACGTGGCTGGTTGAAGACGATGACCTGAAACAGCTCTCAGCTGAAGAAGTAAAGCGTGACCATGTTGCCTTAAGAGAGGAATACGAAAGCAACTCGAAAAAAGTATTCACCAATTTTTTAAGGACAGCAGGGATACTGTAGAGTAAAGAAAGATCGATGTTATGGAAAAGTTCAGGATATTACTTTATGCAATAAAATCCAGCCTGCATGTAGGAATACCATAGTATTTCCACGGTCCTGAAACCAGCTTCCTTCAATGACCTGAGATGGTCTTCAATTGTGATGGGAAAATATTCCACATCGAGGCGGGCAAGGTGTTTATCCACTTCTTCCTGGCTTTTCCCCATGGACAACTGGAAATTGCCCCAGTATTGCTTTCCAACAACGATACCTGCTTCTGTGAGAGGTCGGATATTCTCAAATGTTATGTAAACCCCCTCTTCTTTTAAGAGGTCATAGCACACTTTTGTTGCTTTGGCCCTCTCTTCAGCACATAGATAATGATGACATTGGATAGCAGTTATTACATCTGGTTTATCGCTATGCTCCCATTTAAGGTCCTGTGTGGGAGAAGGTTGCATGAATTCAAGCCTTTCTGCAAGGCAGCCTGATAGTTTTACCTGCGCTTGCTGAAGCATGCTTTCAGAAGGGTCCAGTAACAAAAATCTGGTCTCTGGAAACTCTTGCATCGCTTTTTTAACTAGAGACCCTGTTCCACAACCTGTGTCCAGCCATATATGAGGTGTAGGCAGTGCCCTGACAAGATTGATGACTTCCTTATGAATCGAAGAGTAATAAGGAATCACTTTTGCTACATGGCTGTCGTAATCTTCGGGCAAATGAGGAGTAGAATTAAGGGAAGGTTGCAGATCTGACATGATGAGAAATTCAATTCATATTACTTCAGATTTTCTTCCTGAGGGTTCGACAGGTCATTTTGGATCACTTGACACACTTCTTCATGAATGTAACTGCAAGTATCCACAATGTCAGAGTTATCAGGGGGGTTATGGACTCGAATCCTGAAGTGCCGATATTCCAACCCTTTGAAAATTGCTGTTGTAGTAGCATAACGCCACTTAGGCAGACCACGAATTTCAAATGATATTAGGGTACAATAACCTTCCTAAAAAAAGAAAATAAAGGATCATCTATCTTTGGATCTCGTTCGATCACCCGGACTTTGATCGCTTGTATCACGAGGATTATCATTATCCTCATCTACTCCATCTCTTGGCTGATCACCGGATTCTCCAAAATAATTTTCATCTCCTGATACTACAGCTGCCCCGCTGAGAGAAGCTGCAATGAAAAGTATTGCTAATATCAGAACAACTATTTTCTTCATATTTAATACCCTATATAATTATATAAGTCTTTATTAATACCTTTTTGCTTTGCAATGAATCTTCGTTTGATTATTATTAAACTTTATACAGAATAGATAGATCCCAAGTCTATCGTTGTGGACCTACCTCAATATATTCTACACGTTCATAGATTATCAATCAGCTACATACCTAGTCTTATGAACAGGTAAAGTATTTTTACCTAATCTTTTGATCTTGTTCCAGGATGCTTTCTTACCTGTTGTGAAGTGGAACAGGGCTTTTATTGTTATCAAGTTAACATATTGAATATATACCATATAGATGGGAGTAAAAAGAATTAATTTTTTATTTTCTTTATCTAGATGAAAGGTATATAGGAAAATGATACATCTTGATAGAAGTACCATTAAAAAGATGGCCAAAGTGTTGTAAGAGAGATTGAAAAAGATATCTACTACCATTATTAAAGGGATTGATAATGTTAAGAAGGTCTCCAGAATTAACGAGATCAAGATGTAGGGGAGTCCAATTAGACCTATTCTTGTTGTTTTGAATAAGATGGGTTTGTGTTTTTGAATGACTTCAAAAAGACCATAACTCCACCTGTAACGCTGTTTGTGAAAGTCATGAAGAGATTCAGGGGATTCAGTATAAGCAATTGCACTACTAATGTACTCGATCTTATAGCCCTTTTTGGCAAGTGTTACTGTTACATCCATATCTTCGACCAGGGTATCTCTGGAATAGCCACCTACTTCTACCAATTGGGTTTTTCGGAATGCTCCAATTGCACCTGAGATTATTTGCATACAATTTAAATATGCAAATGCTCTCCTTTGAATGTTAAGACCGGAAATATATTCAAGAGATTGAAGTTTTGTTAATAATGTGTTACGATTAGAGATCTTTATATTTCCGCAGACTGCAATTATTTCAGGATCGGAGAAGGGAGAAATTAATTTTGAAAGGGTGTTGGGGAGGAATATTGAATCAGCATCTAAACTGACAATGATCTCACCTTTAGATTTCCCAATTCCATAATTGAGAGCTGAAGCTTTACCACCATTTGGTTTTGCAAAAGTTCTTATGTTGGGATCTGTTAAAGAATTGGCTACTTCGAGAGTATTGTCAGTGCTACCATCATCTATTATTAGAACTTCATAATTTTTATATGTTTGAGACAAAATACTGGTTATACAGTTTTTGAGTGTTAGGGCTTCATTGTAGCATGGGACAATGACCGATACAAGGGGAGAATAATTTGTTAGTTCATATTTTTTGGTCGAATAATGCAAATATGAAAGTGCTATAAGAACTATTGTTTGAAATGTTAGTATCATTCCAACAATAGATAAAGAGAAAGTTATAGTGTCAGAAGTCATGTATTTACCTCAAAAAACAATGATTTTAGATAGTGAGTCAAAGTTAATGTTTTTGTGATTAATAGGAAAACGTGAATCTACCATCTCTGGGAAATTCTCCACAATAAGTCAACATGTTTCCATTTGCAGCCTTTGGAGAAACTGCACCTAAAGCCAGGATGTCCGCAAGCAATAGTGCAACAGAAACTATGCAATTGTTCGTATACCTCTCATAACAAATTACTTCTTTTTATTTGCCAATTGAGTTTTCGAATATTTGAATAAATACATGCTTATGAACATTATATAATTACATTTTTCTATTGAAAGCGTTATCACTGAGAATCATGCTTTATTATACTTTAACAAGCTTTACAATTAGCTTGATCCCATAAAGGGGGCAATTATAAGCCCATAATAGAGTTTTATTAGATAGATCAATATAAAATACATTATTGGGATCAAAATGGATTCTTTTCAGATCATGCATAAAGGAGTGCTTTAGGAAGGAAAAAGGACGCTATGACATTAATCTGATCCTATGGCAAGTTGTGCACCCATGTAGTCCTCACCGTAGGCTTTCCCATCAACGATCGTTCTGACCCTGTTCGGCTTGAAACAATTTGGACATCTGCGGATAAATTTAATACTGGTGATAATAGCAAAGAATTCTTTTTGACAATTGTAGCAAGTTACAATTATATTCATTTTACCCCCAATCCAAATAGGACTTCTGAGAAAATAAGGATATCATTATACTGTGAAAACTCCACAGTAAATCATAATGTATGCCCGGTGAAAGACCCTTGTAGGAATATTTATCCGGAAGATTGGATGCATAGTATGGGGTCAGCACATTCATAGACCCCTGATGATGTAAACACAAAAAAGCTGCACATGTCTGAAAAGATCAACTTTTTCTCTTCCTCATATAAGATCACAATACATCTGATCCATGACTTTTCAAGTTTTGACGCATGAGATCCAGATAGTTGGCTCATGCTTTCCTGTCAAATTTTCATATAAAGCTTATATAGACATTGAACTTGGAGCACAGTATCTGGCTTTATATTGTGAAAGAATTGCTCCTTCTTCAGACGAACACCTTAATGGCATCGAAATCACACGACGCCACACAATCCATGCAGTATCTGCAATTTTCCTTTCTTACGACCTGGCATGATCCATCTTCGATGGCCAGTACCTGGTTCTGGCACGTACTGACACATGAACCGCAGCCTGTGCACCTGTTTTTATACACTGCTATAAATACCATGAAAGTTCTCCCTTTGAAAAATCATGTTTTTTTCATGCTAGTTATCTTTTCATCAAGTTCATCTATTTTGCGTGCTAGATCGTCCAACTTCTTGAGTATTAACTCATTTTCAGCGATCGTATTTTTAGTATCATCACAAGTATCTTTACTTACAAAATAAGAAGCAATATTAGCTGTCAATAAGGAGGCAAATGCAATTCCGATCAACATAAGACTGATAGCATAAATTCTCCCATAAGTAGTATGGGGGTACAGGTCACCATAGCCCACAGTAGTCACTGTTGTAATTGCCCACCATACTCCATCAAATATATCTTCATGTTCTATCTGACCAAATATTATTCCAGAGATCAAGATGAACAGAACTGTGATAAATGTAACATGATGAAACGAGTTTTTGGTAAAGATCTCATATATGGGTATTATACCTCTTTTAAACGGAATCAATATCCTTAAGAAGCGCAAGGCTCGGAGAAATCTCAATGTTCTTACTGAAGCAAGATCTGGCGGTGATAATACAGGTGGTGAAACAACTATTATTAGAACATTCAGCCAATTCTTCCTGGTGTATTCGATCTTATTGCTATATAGACTTACTAATAAGAGGTACTCAAAAAGAAAAATTAACCATATCAGATCATCGATCTTTGAAGCTAGTGACATATAGGAAGGGTTGGTTGTAATCATTCCAAGCTCAACTGATAAAACAGGGATAATTAACAAAGAAAGAATTATCATCGGTTTTTCTATTTTATTTTCGATTCTCTTAGCAATTTCATCTTTTGAGCTCATAAATACTCCGAAATTCCGGTGAGAAATAATTCTATGTCAATTGTATGCATGATTGGTATTTCAATTTTGATAAACAACCCTTTATGGATAAACATCTGCTTCCTATGATCAACTCTTTAGAGATATTACTTGATATTAACTAATTTTATTTTACTACTTATTTTAATTTACTTGTACAGTAGTCACTATAATCTGAAAGCTTTGTGAATTACCAAGACCTACCATTCACTTTAGGATCCTCACCCACATGACCCTTCCCTCTGAAGTAACATCTTTTTATCCGAAAACAGAGTTCCAATGTTCATGGACCATGAAGCAATAGGGAAAGTTCACAATCATGCCTCTGCAGAGAACATGGAGATACTGCCTCTGTGGAAACAGGCAATAAGCGGGATCGAGATCACCGGTATCGAGGCTGCTATGTTCACTGAGGAACACTCGCATTATATAGTGATCCACGACCCTTTAAAAATAAAGTTTCCAAAGAGCCGGGAAGAACTGAACAGAAGGTTCTGTGCCCAGGTAGGAGCTTCTGTTGTCAGTTACATCCGTCAGGAAGGGAATATGCATTATGTAAGGGGATTAATGACAGAGAATAATGCCTCTGTCTATAGTATTTTGCCCTATACATCCTTTGACCGCATAGAAGAGACAAAATTTCCCAAAAGCAATATGGAAGCCAGGAAAATGAAGGCTTTCAGCGATATACTGCCGCTGTTGCATGGAAAGAACATACTTGATGTGGGATGTGGTCTTGGCACTCTCAGCATCAAAATAGCTGCCATGAAAACAGATGCTTTGGTATATGGCATCGATCTTCTGGAGAGCCTGATGGAACAATGCAGGTTCAACTCGAAGATAGAAGGTGTTAGCAATACTAAGTTCGTTGCGGCAAGTGCGTACGAGCTGCCTTTCCAGCAGGGATACTTCGACTCAGTAACATGTTTCTTTATGCTGCACCACCTTGAAGATGTGCCGCGAGCCCTGCAGGATATCAAAAGGGTCCTGAAACCCGGCGGCGAAGTCTTTGCCGTGGAACCGGTCGATCACTTTCATGATGTCCAGAGATATCCGGAAGACTGGAAAAAGCTCTTTCTGGAAGCAGGCTATGTGGTGGAAGTCTGGGAGAAAGAAAAAGTATCATACATCCGTGCCGGTCTTCAATAAATGAAATAATAGGAGGGGGGTGAAGACACCCCGATCACTAAAAGCCTGTGGACGCAGGCCGACTGTTGCACTCTTCCTTTATGACGCAATAGTATTAAAAACTAATCTTTTTGTAACACTTGATCATATTTGTATCTTCACTCAATAACAACTTGACTTTGAGGAACTCCGATCATCTTCGAAAGGTTAAAGAATGAGCCGTGCTAACAGATGTCATTACATTTTAAGGAGATAAGTAGATGCTTGGAATCAATGATCCACAGATATGGCTGGCATATTTGCTCAGTGTGCTAAGTGCTCTGGGCTGCATAATATATGGACTGATGCACTGGAACGACGAAGATCCTGAGGAGGAAAGCTGATGGCAAGTAGTATAGTTCTTGGAATCGCAGTACTCATCTACCTCATGATCACCTTCTATTTAGGATGGATGGGATACAAACAGACCAAAAGCACCGATGATTTCATGGTGGCAGGCAGGAAAGTAAATCCTTTTATACTCGCACTGTCCTATGGAGCAGCTTTTATCAGTACCTCGGCGATCATTGGTTTTGGAGGGTATGCCGGTGCTTTCGGAATGGGTATATTATGGCTGGTGTTCATGAACATCTTTGTTGGGATATTCATTGCATTCGTTGTATTTGGTTCAAGGACCAGAAGAATGGGAGTGAATCTCAAAGCCGTTACTTTTCCGGAACTTATTGGTAAGAGATTCCAATCCCGCTTCATCCAGGGATTTTCAGGCCTTTTAATAGCTCTATTTATGCCCCTTTACGCAAGCAGTGTACTAATTGGGGGAGCCAGGTTCATGGAAACCGCTCTGGGCATTGATTATAACACAGCTGTACTTTTACTTACAATTATAACTGCAGCATATGTGATCACTGGCGGTCTCATTGCTGTGATGTATACAGATGCAATGCAGGGAACCCTTATGTTCGTAGGTATGGCCATCCTCATGGTATACACCTATGTAACTCTTGGAGGTGTGACATCAGCTCACATAGCACTGACAAATCTCGCATCTATGGTACCTGAAGCCATGACACAACAAGGGCACATGGGCTGGACCTCAATGCCTGCCTTTGGTTCCCCTATATGGTGGACCCTTGTCTCCACTATCGTTCTTGGAGTCGGGATAGGAGTATTGGCCCAGCCTCAGCTTGCTGTAAGGTTCATGACTGTTAAGAATACAACCTCACTCAAAAGAGCAGTACTCTCGGGAGGACCTTTCATCTTCATGATGGTCGGGGTCGCATACGTAGT
>JAHFZE010000104.1 GCA_020854785.1 Methanomethylovorans sp. | reverse complement strand
TCGGGATTCGAACCCGAGTCTTCGGCTCGAAAGGCCGGAATGATTGGCCGGACTACACTACCGGAGCACATTGAATAGCGCTGGTTGAGCGACTCCAAAATAGTACATAACCTTATTAAACCTTTCGGCCAGCGTCACTCTGCTACATTTGCTTCCTGATCTTCAACTTTGTCCTGAGGTAAGTTCAACACCCACATAGTCAGCCTTTCACAATGCTCCGGCTGGCATGCGTCCCTGCAACCTGCACAGGGAGAGAACATCTCTCCAGAGAGCAAGAGCTCGAAACAGGGTTCCTCTCTGTGGGCAATTTTGAGAAGAAAGGTCCTTGCTCCATTGTCCACTGCAGACTCACGAGTGATCAGGCCATCTTTTAGAAGCTTTGCTATGACCCTCGAACACTTGCGGCTATCTATATCCAGCTCTTTCCATAACTGGTTCTGGAACACGCCGTCCTCATGCTTACTGATTACCTCTAGAGCCGTTTCTTCTATTCCCATGGTAACCTACGATTACTATAGAATCCTGCCTTAGAATATTATTCTTCTGAAGGCGTGATAAGAATGATATTATTGCCGCGAAGCACCACTGAACCAAGTGATCTGAGCTTTTGTCCGTTAGATATCTCCACAGTATCCACCAGGTGAAGATTAAGATAATCATCAGCACTTTTAAGCAAACCTTCCAGAAGATGGAGATCTCCTTTCATTTCAACCTGGACTCTCGATCCAACCAGTTTATGAACTCTTTTATTCGGGAACAAATGGAATCCTCACTTCTTAATTGATATTGTAGACCCGCCGACATAAAGGCAGGATACAGGCTATTAAAACTGTATTGTATCCTATATAATTATAGCGATTACCCTGGAACTCAGATGTAACCCTGTATCTCACTATTCTCCCTGCTGTTGTCAGCCGAAGATTCGGCCTTCCTTTCATTCCTGTTAGGTTGAGGTATAGGACCGAACATTGCTTCATATTCTTTCAGATGATGGTTTAGCCATCTGGAAAGCTCCAGTGCTGCAAGAGGTGAAAGAATTACCTCGGTCTCAAGCCTGCGCTGGATGACCTGTACACCGTCCTCATCTGTACCCGGCCTGGGATTATCATTATAAAAGCCTATTCTAAAATCATAAGGGCTATGGCCCCCCACGGCACCTATGGAATACACCTGCCTGCAATCCTCCGGTTTATAGAACTCTACCCTCAGTTTCTTCTGGTGTTTTCCAGTACTAACATCCGTGCTCATTTTCACTTCTCCAGTTACGCGTATTGTGTCAACATCACTTAAATAAGTAGTGGAGACATAAACACCTCCATTACAAAACAAAAGGTAATTAAATAATGCACCCAGGTTACAACTATGAAAAGCTCACAAATACCTGCTGCGTTCGTGGTGGCGGCATTCATTATCACGCTCATTGGAGTCAGTATACTGGTTCTGCAGCAGCCATTGCAAGATGAAAAAGAGCATAATATAAATTCTTCACAAGCACAGAGGATAGTGCTGAACGACAGTAATGTTTCCATGTACTATACAACTTACTTCCATGTACAGGACTGGAGGGTCAACAGAACCACCATCGTGAACGGAAACATCCCTGATAGGTACGGCACACCTATAATGCCAGAAGAAGACGTCTGGAAAGTGGAAATAATGGAAAGGAGCTGTGCATGTGCCGGCATAAAGCCAATCTATGTGATCGAAGGTTATGTTTCCGCAGATACTGGAGAAGTAATCAACATCACAACGAAAAAAATCCTGGAAACCGAATATGATGCATCTACCTGCGCATCCACAGCATGTCATTAAAAAGGCGTCTATTATCACTATTTGCCTGCTCGTATCACTGCTAACTGTAAGTGTTGTGTGCTGCGCTCAAAATACTGCCTTGCCTGTTGGAGTTGAGTATTTCTATGAGGAAGGCTGCCTGAAATGTCAACAGGCATTACCTGTAATAGAAGAAATAACAAATGCTTATGGACGTAACCTTACTTCCCATGAGATCATCTCATCTTATGGACTTGCCCGCGGATATGGCATATCTGTAGTGCCTGCCGTAGTAGTGGACGGTCAGACAGTTATTACATATAACGATTATCAAGGAAATACCACACTCCTGAAAGACCGGCTCACGCAAGCTATTGTTAATGCATCCAAAGGAGAAAACAATGCATCCGACATATCAAATAATGATGGAGAAGATACTAAAGAACTCTCATTATATCTTGTGTTCATTGCCGGTCTGCTTGCGGGCTTTAATCCGTGCATCCTTGCAGTCATGGCCTTTCTGGCAACACTTATACTGTCATCCAGCGGAAGCAAAAAAGATATCTTGAAGATGATACTGGGCTTTTGCAGCGGTATTTTTATCACATACATGATAGTGGGTCTGAGCATCCTGGGAACCGTACACATACTGCCTTCCCTGAAAGGTATCATCACGACGACAATGGTAATTGTCATATTCATACTTGGCATTTGGCATATTTATGATGCGTATCATCTGAAGAAATATTCCAGATCAACCTTCCACACACCCATATCCATGGTCAAGCTGCTTGAAAAAACAGCCAGGAGCAATGTCCTGCTGTTATCATTTGTTTCGGGAGGGGTATTCTCCCTTGTAAAAGCACCCTGTGTAGGAGCGATATATTTTTCTATCCTGGATATGCTGATAGGCAGAACAGACCTTGCTCGGGGAGCTTTTTATATGGGGATCTATAATATTGGAGTGATCTTTCCCATCATAGTGCTTGGAATATTGCTTGGCTATGGACTGAAACCCCAAACCATTACAGAGCTCAAAGAAAAGAAGCGTGTGGAGATAAGGCTTTTT
>JAHFZE010000127.1 GCA_020854785.1 Methanomethylovorans sp. | reverse complement strand
TATAAAAGGAGCGCTGTGGTCCAAGGTCCTTTACAACTGTGCATTGAACCCTCTTGGAGCTATAATGGGTGTGCCGTATGGCAAGCTGGAAAATCCACATGCATGGAGCATAATAGAAGAAATGATACAAGAAGCCTTCAAGGTCACAGCTGCTGAAAAAGTGCTATTGCCCTGGGATAATGCCAACGAATACCTTAAATATCTCAAAGAACACCAGTTACCTAATACACGGGCACATCATTCTTCCATGCTGCAAGACCTTGAAGCATGCAAAAGAACAGAGATCGAGTTTCTGAACGGTGCAGTTGTGCTGCGTGCAAAAGAATATGCCATAGATGTTCCATACAATACGTTCATAACTGCACAGATACATTTCATGGAAGACCTGAGAGCAAATGGTAATCGATCATGAGTAAAAACTGCAACACATCTGCTGTTGGTTCCGACGAACTTATCAAACTGGGAATTGAAGGCATAACAGCGACCATACTGGAATGTAAAAGCTGCCCTCTACACGAAAATGCAACCAATAAGGTCATAATCAGAGGTTCCGAAAGACCAAAGGTACTGTTCATCGGAGAAGCTCCCGGAAAGAACGAAGATGAAAACGGTATTCCTTTTTGTGGAAGGGCGGGAAAGGTACTGGATGAACTTATCGATCACATGGCCCTTGAAGAGAACGAATATGCTATGATCAATACTGTCAAATGCCGTCCTCCGAACAACAGGAAGCCAACGCAGAACGAACTTAGGACATGCAGACCTTTCCTGGTTGCCCAGATAGCGCTACTTGATCCTGACGTGATCATCTTACTGGGCAACACGGCAGAACAGGCATTTTGTGTTTCCTCACTGAAATGGGGTGAAGCTGTGATCACACAGGAGGGCAAACACCTAATGAAGTTATACCATCCCGCAGCTCTGCTTTACAGGCGCACCCTTATGAGGCAGCAGAAAGAGATGATAGACAAGAACAAAAAGCTCTGGCAGAAAATATAAACTAAGTTACAGCTTTTCAAAGCCTGTGATCCTCCTTAAAAGTAACTTTTTTATAAGATGGAGGGGCAGTTTTTTTGAGGTGAGAAGTGCTTCAGGAGGAGGGTACCGAAGGTTGCAGCTGTCGATGATAGATAATATTGTCTAAGTGGTATCTTTAGTTGAGGTTAAAATGATTTCAGAATGGGGGAGGTGATGAAATATCAAAGTTCGAAGTATTTGCCGATAACACCGGGAAATACAGTTTCAGACTGAGAGCAAGGAACGGCGAGATCATAGCCACAGGCCAGCTCTATGCCAGTAAAGCTGGCTGCCTTAAAGGAATAGAATCTGTGAAGAAGAATGCTCCTCTGGCAAAAGTCGTCGAGATGGAAACTCTGCTGGATCAGAATTGAAAAAAATGATCAGAAATAAAAATTTCACAATTACCTTTGGGTCCTTTTATCTACCTTCTCCAGCACTTCCTCGGCTATCCTGGCATTCATAAGCAGGTCATCTACAGTGGATATGAGGGTTGTGATCTTTTCAGTACTGAAACTGATCGTTGCCAGTCCTTCAGCAGTTTCTGTGCTCATACCGGAAAGATTATCCGGGGCAAGTGAAAGAGCCACTTTTTCCACCATCTGTGAAGCCTGTGAACTTTTTATGGTGATAGTAGTGCGTATCCTCATCTGTTCCCACCTGCGTTTTCAACTATTTGCTGTCCCACAATACCATCCACTATATCAATGAACTCCTGCACCTTGTCAGGTGGAATAGAAGCTCCGGATGCAATATTATGGCCACCCCCCTGACCTCCCACAGCCAAAGCCCCTTCCCTCATGGCATAAGCAAGGTCAAGACCCTTAGCTATCAAAGCCCGAGTACCCCGGCCTGAAACTTTGACGATCCCCTCGACTTCATTGGTTGCAATACAGGGTTTCTCAGGGTGCATATATCTGACCACGGTACTGCTGATCATTCCTGTGTTATCCATATCCTTAGCCACCAGGTACCAGATGTTCTTCCCTTGCTGCAGCATGCTTTCTGCCTGCTTTATATTAGCGACTATAGACCTTTGATATTCAACTGTCAGCTGGCGTATTTCCTCTACAACGGATGCATCCTGCATACACATGGAAAGGGCCATGCCAGCCTTTTCCAGCTTACCACATGTATTGAGCATGGCAACAAAGTCATACACATTCTTTACAAGCTCTTGTTCAAGATAATGAACATCTCCAATGGCAGCATCCACTGCTTCAGGGCTTGCGTGCTTTGCAAGCTTGAGTGCAATAGAGGATGTAAGCTTCTTGAGATCCTCCTGGGACATCTCACTTAATGTTCCTTTCACCCCAAGGATATCAAGGAAATCATGTATCTTCTTCATATCACCGGTAATATCCAGATAAGGTTCAGGTGTATATTCCAGCACTTCGGCTATATCACCATCCCCTACCTTGAGGCCTTTTCTGACAGAAACCACACCTGCCTGTGTGGCCTCTTCCAGAATATGCAGATTTGCACTTGCAAAGATCTGTTTGTCTCCAACAGCACCTGCAATTGCAAGTCCTGCAAGATCAACATTATCCGGATCCATTTCCTTTGCCACCAGGTAGGTAGTACCTGAAGCTGAGAGATATATGGCCCCATCAATGCCTGTATAATGTGGATTAACAGCTACCTTCGCAGGGGACTCGCCCACAGGCATATGATGATCGAGAACGATCACATCGTTCTCTATCTGCCTGATGAGCTCTCCATGCCCACTGCCCATATCACAGAATATGACCAGATCGCCTACAGAGGCGCTGTTCTTTATTGTGTCAATGGTGTCCTGAGCCAGCCTGCTTTCAATAGTGATATGGAAACGTATGCCTTTTCGCATAAAGGCCCTGCACATTATACCCGCCGAAGTAAGACCGTCAGCATCATTGTGGGATATGAGGCGTACATACCTATGTGCAGATATCACGTCGGCAGCTTTTGCTGCAAGCTCCTTAAGCCTGCTCAGAGCTATGCTTTCAGTTGTCAAGTACGTCACCATCACTGCATACGGACTTCACCGGGTCTGGTGCCAGTGCCATTCTCAATGACAACACCCACATTGATGCTGGTGTTGATGCCTGTATGCACATCATCCCCCATTATGACACCCAGCTTTCTGCGACCTGTATCCACTCTCTTGCCTTTGATGACAGATTTTATGTTCTTGCCATCGTGACGAAGATTCGCAACCTTTGTACCTGCACCGAAATTACAGTTGTATCCTACCACGCTGTCACCAATGTATGTAAGGTGCCCAATTTTGGTGCCATCCATGATGACACAGTTCTTCACCTCAACGCCATTGCCTATATGCACATTATTGCCTATCGAAGTGGAAGGCCGGATAAAACAATTGGGACCGATATCGCAATTCTTGCCGATGACCACAGGACCTATGATATACGCACCATTGCGCACGATCGTACCCTCACCTATTATCACATCTCCATGTAAGGTAGCCATTGGTTCCACAGTACCTTCACATTTAGGTTTGATCCTTTCAAGCAGAGCCTTGTTGGCATCCAGCATATCCCAGGGTCTGCCCACATCCAGCCAGACATGGGTAAGAGGTTCAAAACCCACGTGTATGCCATCGTTCACCATCATCTGCATGGAATCGGTTATTTCATATTCGTTGCGTGGAGATGGCTTGGTCCTGTCAATGTAGTCAAAGATGGTAGTATCGAACAGGTAAATGCCTGCATTAACAGTTTTTGCAGGCGGATCAAGAGGTTTTTCGATTATACGGACAACCTTATCGCCTTCAGTAACGATCACACCAAACTCTGAAGGATTATCAACCGTCTTTATACTGATGACAGCAGCCTCATTGTGCTGTATGAGCTTTCCAAGATGTGCAGGATCTACAAGCATGTCACCATTTAACTGAACAAAACGCCCATTCACATATTCCCTGGCACAACCTATTGCATTAGCAGTACCAAGCTGCTTTTCCTGGGTTACATGATCAATATGTATGCCCCATCTTTTCCCGTTTCCGAAATGTGCCCTGATCGTCTCTTCCTTATAGCCTGTGACCATCACAAAATCCTTTATACCGACCTGGATACAGGCCTCTATTACATGTTCGAGCATGGGTCTGTTGGCCAGAGGCAACATGACCTTTGGCCGGGCAGCCGTCAGAGGGCGCATCCGTGTGCCTTCGCCAGCTGCAAGTATCACTGCCTTCATCAAAGGTTCTCCCTGACCATCTTCTCAGCCATTGCATATAGCTCTTCCACATTCTCACGGGATTCGGCCGTGATCCTTATCTTAGGTTCTGTGCCCGATGGCCTGATAAGCACCCATCCGTTCTTCATTTCCACACGTATACCATCTATATCAGTAACCATACCCATTTGCTTCATCCTTGCAGCAATGGTCTGCATGACCCTTTCCTTTTCCATGTTATCACAGGGAAGAGTACCTCTCTTAGTAGGATATCTGGGAAGCACAGCACGCATTTTAGCAAGTGAGGTTTCCTGCACCATCTCTACAAGCAATGCGGCTGCAAGGATACCATCCGGGCAATACGACACCCTGGGGAAGATCCAGCTTCCCGATGGTTCTCCACCGAAAGTTGCGCCTACTTTCTTGAGTTCCTCGGCCACATAGACATCACCTACACGTGTGTGGACCACTTCTGAAAGAGGCAAGGAATCGTCCACCATCATAGAAGTGTCTACGGGTACCACAAGCTTACCGGAGTCCTTGCATTCCCGCAGGGCGAAAATTGCAAGCAGCTCATCTCCTGAAACGAATTCCCCGTTCTCATCGACCGCCATCATCCGATCAGCATCACCATCATGGGCAATACCTACCCGGGCACCGAACTCCTTTACAGCCTTTTTGAGCATCCACAGATTCTCCTCCGTAGGCTCCGGATTACGTGCGGGGAAGTGTCCGTCTAGCTGCGCATTAAGAGTGATGACCTCACACCCCATTTGCCGTAAAAGGAAAGGAGTGATGGTGCCACCTGCGGCACAACCGCAATCAACGACCACTCTCATCCTGACTGGCTTTACATTGCTCAGGATAAGTTCAGCATGCTCTTTTATGGCTGAATTGTCTGAAGTGATGTCGCCTATTTCGTTCCATGCCACAGCCACGAAATCTTTCTGCTCTATTATGCGTTCTATCTCTTCCTGCTGTGCAGAATCGAATGCCATACCATCGGGATTCCATAACTTTATGCCCACATACTGGGCAGGATTATGAGAAGCAGTGATCATTACTCCACAATCATATTTCCTTGCAGCGTAGGCAAGTGTGGGAGTTGTGACAACACCTACCCTGACAACATCACAACCTGCAGACACAAGTCCCGAGATAAGTGCATGCTCGATCATTTCGCTGGATACTCTGGGATCCCTCCCGATCGCTGCGGATCTATTGGACCTGCCAAGTGCTAACCCAACTTTAAGGGCAAGATCAACTGTAATATCTTTATTAGCAAGGCCTCTGATACCGGAAGAACCAAACAACTTCATTGTACAAACCTCTCAAGATCATTCTACTGTAACGCTTTTCGCAAGGTTCCTGGGCTTATCTATTGAGCAATTCCTTGCATAGGCTGTATAATATGCAAGCAGTTGCAATACTACAGATGATAGTACGGGGGATAACAGTTCATGGCAGTCTGGAACCCTGAGTACCATGTCAACATACTTATTGATCTCAGTATCACTCTCGTTCGCAACGGCTATAACTTCGGCACTTCTTGCCTTGACTTCTTTTATATTGCTCAGCACTTTATCATATGTGTGTCCTTTTGTCGCAATGGCCACTACAGGTGTTCCATTGCTGAGAAGAGCCAGAGGCCCGTGTTTAAGCTCACCCGCTGCATATCCTTCGGCGTGTATATAAGATATCTCCTTAAGTTTCAGAGCGCCTTCCAGCGAAACAGGGTAATTAAGATGCCTGCCGATGAAAAAATAGTCCTGAACCTTCGCATAATGTTCGGCACATTCCTTTATTGCATCCTTATTATTAAGGACCTTTTGTACCTGACCCGATAATTGCTTGATACCCACCAGTATATCCCTCGCAGTTTCGGGACTTAACCGGCCTCTCACAGTGCCCATATGAACGGCCATCAGGTAGAGAACTATAAGCTGAGCTGTGAAGGTTTTCGTAGCAGCGACCCCGATCTCCGGGCCTGCACGTGTGAAGAGCACACTATCGGTTTCCCTGGTAATAGTACTTCCCACTACATTGGTTATGGCAACTGCCTTGCATCCGTAGGACCTGGAACTTCGTATAGCTGCAAGTGTATCAGCTGTTTCCCCGGACTGGGTTATAGCAATGGTCAATACCTCACCACAAAGCACCGGATCCCCATATCTGAACTCAGATGCAGTTTCAATATCGGTATGTATACCTGCAAGGTTCTCGAACAGGTATTTGCCAACACATCCCGCATTCCATGATGTGCCACAGGCAATTATAGTTACCCTTTGCAAACTCTTGAGCTGGTCCTCATCCATCTTCAGTTCATCCAGTATGACCTTTCCTTCCAGTTCAGAGATCTTGCCTGCATATGTATCCTGAATGGAAGTGGGCTGTTCATGTATCTCCTTGAGCATGAAATGTTCATAACCTGCTTTTTCAGCTGCTTCTTCATTCCATTCGATTATGTCAACTTGCTTTTCTATCCGTTGACCATCGTTAGTATAGAACTCCACGCCTTTAGGACCGATCAACACAAGCTCCTTATCACTGACATATATGGCATTTCTTGTGTACCTTAGAAATGCAGTTACATCTGATGCTGCATAATAGCCGTTATCTCCAATACCAATGACAAGAGGACTGTCCTTACGGGCAAGTACTATATGGTCCGGCTCATCAGTGCAAAGCACTGCAATGGCATAAGAACCCTCTATCTCCGTAATCATATGGCGTACGGCATCCATCAAACTATATTTTTTTTCATTATTCATTGTTCTGTGCAGCAGATGTGCTATTACCTCAGTATCTGTGTCCGACAAGAACTCATAACCTTGTTCCATCAGTTTTTCCTTCAGATGCATATAGTTCTCAATTATACCATTATGCACCACTGCAACATTTGATGAAAGATGAGGATGAGCGTTTCTGGTCTCGGGTTTCCCGTGAGTAGCCCAGCGGGTATGACCTATCCCAATGTGCCCTGTAAAACCTGAGGGAATTATTTTTTCCAGCTCAGATATCTTACCCACGGTCTTATATGTTTCCAGGTCACCATTCAGGATGGTAACCCCTGCGGAATCATAACCCCTGTATTCAAGTTTCTTGAGGGAACTAATGATGATATCAACTGCATTCTCAGTACCTATATATCCTACTATACCGCACATCACCATCACCTCAGAGCACCAGGGTACCCCGGTGCAAAGCCTTATCTACAACATTACCTGATCCGATGCGACAGTTGATGGATATCATGACCCCTGCTTTTACAAGGACCCTGTGACCTACATCAGTGTCATCACCAATGACCGTACCCAATTTTTCTGCCTGGTGGAGTTCTTCGTTCAATATTATATTCAGACTGGTATCTGTCTCCGTAATAAAATAAGGACCGACGTGACAATTACTGCCAATGACAGAATCGGATACATAGCCATGAGATCCAATACGTACGTCGTTCATTATTATACTGTTGCGGATATTCGTGAAAGCACCCATTGACACATTATTTCCGATTGATGTGGATGGCAATATAACAGCATTCGGTCCTATATCACAATTATCCCCGATCATAACAGGTCCTACTATATAGCATCCTGATCTGACGATGGTATTCTTGCCGATGGATACATTTCCTTTAATATAAGCTCCATCTTCCACTGCAGCGGATGGAATATGCTTTTCTATCTTACCAAGAGTAACTGAATTAAGCCTTAAGAGATCCCATGCATAAACTGCATCCAGCCACCATGATCTTGTAGTCGCCATGGATACTTCTGTTCCGCTC
>JAHFZE010000117.1 GCA_020854785.1 Methanomethylovorans sp. | reverse complement strand
TGGCAGCCGAAACACTGAACGCTGTATATTTTCACACTTTAATGATGTGGCTGAAGTCAGAGAACGAACTCTCATTTTCAAGAAATATATCTGCAAAGATAGACCTGTTGTTCGAAGGCATAGGAGATTGATAGTAATGGTGGCTATAGAGGTTGATAACCTGACCAAGGAGTTTAACGGATCTGTTGCTGTTGACCAAATTTCGTTCAGCATAAAAAAAGGAGAAGCATTCGGTTTACTTGGTCCTAATGGGGCAGGTAAGACGACCACCATGTCCATGCTTTCAACGATGTTGAAACCAACTTCCGGTAGGGCGTCCGTAAACAACTTCGATATATTGAAAGAACAGGATGACGTAAGGAAATCCATTGGCATTGTCTTTCAGGACCAGAGCCTTGATGAAGAACTCACGGCCTATGAGAATATGGAGTTCCATGCTAGATTGTATCGCATCCCAAAGGATCTAAGAGAGAAAAAGATAAAAGAGCTCCTTAAACTTGTGGAGCTTGAAGAGAAAAAGGACAATCTTGTAAAAACATATTCTGGAGGAATGAGGAGACGCCTCGAGATTGCCAGAGGGTTGCTGCACGAACCCAGGGTGCTTTTCCTGGATGAACCTACCCTTGGCCTTGACCCTCAGACAAGGAACCATCTTTGGAACTATATTGACAGGCTGAACAAAGAAAAAGGGATCACAATAATCCTCACCACACATTATATGGAAGAAGCTGACAAGCTTTGTGACCGGATAGCAATAATTGACAAAGGAAAGATAATCGCATTGGACACCTCGGAAAAGCTTAAGGAAAGTATCGGAGGAGATGTAATTGAAATAATTTCCTCTGAAATGGAAAAACTTCATTCGGTGATCAAAACGTGCTCATGGGTCAAACATGCAGATGTCCATAATGGGTCTGTTACGATCAACCTGCAGAATGCAGAAAAACATGTTGCTGAGATCGTAAATCTCTCATCTGACAATGGGATTGACATCGGATCCATATCTATCCATAAGCCCACCCTTGAAGATGTCTTTTTGTATTACACAGGCAGAACCATGAGAGAAGAAGAAGCCAGCAGCAAAGATCGCATGCGTATGCAAAGGTCGCAGAGGAGATAAAATGGATATTGTGTATACGATATGGTTAAGAAATGTAAAGCGTTATCTTCGCTCCAAAAGCAGAATAGTAGGCAGCTTGGGAATGCCTGTTTTCTTTCTGCTTGTACTCGGTTTCGGCCTTAATTCCGTGGTCAGCATTCCAGGAATGAGCCATGGATATATAGGATTTATCATCCCGGGCATTATTTCCATGAGCGTTCTGTTCACTTCTATATTCTCAGGCATACAGATCATCTGGGACAAGCAGTTCGGGTTCTTAAAAGAAACACTGGTTGCACCGGTATCCAGAATTGAGATCATGCTGGGACAAACTGTTGGAGGAGCCACTGCAGCTCTAATTCAGGGGATCATAATTCTTGTGCTCTCGTTATTCCTGGGCCTGAAGATCAGCAGTATTCCGGGATTCGCTCTGGCGATCATCTTCATGATATTGATAGGGCTTTCATTTACTGCATTTGGCATTGCCTTTGCATCCAGAATGGAGGACATGCATGGGTTCCAGCTAATAATGAACTTTGTTGTATTCCCCATCTTCGGACTTTCCGGAGCACTGTTTCCCATAGACAGCCTGCCCCCCTGGTTAAGGTCCCTGACCATGCTGGACCCGCTCACATACGGAGTAGAAGGGATACGATACGGTCTTTTGGGAACCTCTCAGATAGACCCGGTATTGAGCTTTTTTGTGCTTAGCGGATTTACAATATTCATGGTAGTACTGGGTGCCTACCTGTTCCGGAAGATAAGTATCTGAGGAACAGTGGAAATTTCAGAAGCTGCTTAAAAACAGAAGGTCTAAGATGCACAAGCCTGATGAACTAAAACAGATAGTGCCTTTACTGGCACTTTTGACAGCATTTCCGGCATTTTCCACTGATATGATACTGCCAGCCATCCCTTCCCTTGCTGTGACATGGGACAAGCCTCTGGCAGTGATCAATCTGATCCTTATTTGTTTTTTCGTTACCTATGGATTCTTCCTGCTTATCTACGGCCCCATTTCAGACAGGTACGGACGAAGAAGACCATTAATTGCCGGGATCTCACTGTATATATTTGCCAGTATGCTCTGCGCTTTGGCAAACAGTGCATCTATGCTGATAGCATTTCGCATACTACAGGCTGCTGGAGCCGCTGCCAGTGCATCCCTGTCCATGGCCATGACCAAGGATATATCCTCAGGAAAGGAAAGGGAAAGGATACTTGCTTATATAGCGGTCATTATGGCACTGGCTCCTATGTTTGCTCCCATCATGGGAGGCTGGGTCCTGGTTTATCTTTCATGGCATTGGATATTCTTTGTCCAGGGTATGATGGGAGTAATAGGTCTTCTGGGGGTCCTCAGAACACCTGAGACACTTAAAGAGGCGTCAGAAACTCCCTTATCAAGGGTGATGCATTCATATGGTAAGCTGTTGCTAAATAAGAATTATGTGATAATGGTCCTTATGATGTCCATAAGCCTTTTACCGTTATACAGTTTCATCGCCGGTTCTTCGGCTGTGTATATCAATGGCTTTGGTCTGAGCGAGCAAAGTTTCAGCTATTTATTTGCTTTTAATGCTCTTGCATTGATGGCCGGGTCAATTTCATGTCTTAAACTTTCGGAAAGGACAAACTCAAAATATCTGATAACAGCCGGTTTTGCAGGTATCGTCCTGGGTGGCATACTTATCCTTACCATCGGCCAGCATGGACCCTGGAGCTTTGCAATTCCCATGGCTATGATCACATATTCGATCGGGATCAGCAGACCTCCAAGCAACCACCTGGTACTTG
>JAHFZE010000153.1 GCA_020854785.1 Methanomethylovorans sp. | reverse complement strand
GAGTAACAGATACATAGAGCTCCATGAATGAATACCTCAAGTTCTGCTTGCGTATGGTCACGGATGGAATGGATGGCTTCAAGTGAAAGTTCTCTTGAAAGTACGACCCTTTTTATACCCAGATCTTCAAGTGAACGTACACTATCAGTGTTATGTACTGTCATCTGTGTACTGGCATGTACAGGAAGTTCCGGCAGAAATTCACGTAAAAAAGAAAGCAAACCGATATCCTGCACGATCACTGCATCTGCACCATGTGCTGCAATAGTGTGCAGTGTCCGGGCAGCCTCAGCAAATTCTGCATCTTTTATAAGAGTATTCACTGTAACATATACCTTCACACCCCTGAGGTGAGCATAATCGATAACTTGTTCCAGCTCATCGAGAGAAAAATTAGAAGCATAAGCTCTGGCACTGAGCTTCTTAACACCCAGGTAAACTGCATCTGCACCGTTTTCCACAGCTGCCTTAAGAGATAGCATATCACCGGCAGGGGCCAGAAGTTCAGGTATGTGAAACATGTGGATTGCTGATGATGTCACGATATATAAAAGATAGGCTCTGTAGAAAACCTCATTTTTATAACAATCATAATTGACAAATCTGTCAAGGTTATGCACAAATAGCTTGAATTTGACTTCTTTTTGCTGATTCCAATATCTTTTTGCTCTAATCTCCTCACCATATTTCCTTTTCAGGACAGAGAACATCTTTTCAACCAGATTTCTGTTGTGATACAATTTTTTATCGAATTCCCATACCATTTTCCTGCGATAAGCTCCTTTGATCTTTTTCCTCTTTCTTTGTCTCAAAGGAATCATAGCTATGGATTCAAGTTGTTCTCTTGTTAGTGAATGTATATATTCAGAATCATAACCTTTGTCCATCACATAGTACTTTGGTCTACGAGTTTTATGGCATTGCTTTAGCAATGCTATTGCATGTTTTGCATCATGAACAGGCTTACCTTATATCTTAAAACCAGTGACAATAAACTTCGTAGTATCAACAGAGATACTTGTTTTCAGGAAAGACCTTCGTTTCTTTCCTGTTCTCCATGAATAATAGTAACTACAGTGACCACTAGTAAAACCACTTGAATCAATTGCAGTAATCTTTATTTTTTCTTCGTATGAATAGAACAGTTTTAATGTTTGCTGCAATAATCCACTGAAAAGATCGAATTCAGTCTTGTAACGAATTTATGGAGAGTTGTGAAATGTGGAACTTGTTTGAGTCCTATTTTCTCCTTTACTTGTCCATAACTTCTACAATTTCGACTATGTCTCGATAATCCTCATTAAGATACTCTTTCAACAGAACAAGTATCAGTAGCTGATGTTGCGTATACTTTCTTTTAGAATATTTACAACTATGAATCTGAAGATGTGAGTTTCCTGATACAGCTTACGCTGTATCAACAAACTTTAAGTACTTATTAGACAAAACACAACCATCTCCTATGTGTTTTTGGTAGCAGAGAATACTCAGGGGATTTATCCTTTTTAAATTAATAGGTCAAAATAAAATTAAAAACAGGTTTTCTACAGAGCCGAATATAGTGTACTTTTTCTTAGGTTATAATTTGTTTAGATCATTAGATCCCAACTCGGTAAGTCGTTACGTTTTGATATGTCAGTTTCTAATTTATATTTATAGAAAACCAAGTTCACTTTTTTACCCATTTCTTTATTCCGTATCTTATAGGCAGAGTATTTAATACATATTAGTGATGTTTACTTTTGTATGTCACTACCTAAAAAACCTTTAATCCTTATGATCCTTGATGGATGGGGCTATGACCCCGAGCCCAAAGGCAATGCTGTTCTGGCTGCCAGAACTCCTGTTCTTGATTCTCTTCTGGAGAAATATCCATCCACTTTTCTGGAGGCATCGGGGGAAAGTGTTGGTCTTCCCACAGGGCAGATGGGTAATTCTGAGGTAGGACACCTCAACATAGGTGCGGGAAGAATTGTGTATCAAGATCTGACCCGGATCAACCGGGCGATCGAAAGTGGCGATATTTATCACAACCAAGTACTCCTCGAGGCAGTAAAGAATGTTAAAGAGAACAACTCAAATTTGCATTTGATGGGTCTTTTCTCATACGGGGGAGTTCACAGTCACATAAACCATTTGAATGGGTTGATAGAGTTCGCTGGAGACCTGGGGCTTTCAAAGGTATATGTTCATGCGTTCCTTGATGGTAGAGATGTACCTCCTAGACAAGCTCTTTACGACATGGAAGAGTTTCAGCAAATGCATTCCCAAAAAAGCAATGCTGTTATTGCTACAGTTTCCGGAAGATACTATGCCATGGATAGGGATAAGCGCTGGGATAGGATAAAGCTGGCTTACGATGCATTGGTCCTAGGTGAAGGTTTGAAGTCCAAAGACCCTGTTTCTGCTGTAAAGGAGGCATATGATAGGGGTGAAAATGACGAATTTGTCAAACCTACAGTGATCACTGGCAAAGATGGTCAGCCTTTCGCCACGATCAATGACAATGATTCCGTGATATTTTACAATTTCAGGCCGGACAGGGCGCGCCAACTCACATACTCTTTTGTAAATGAATGTTTTGAGGGTTTTCAAAGAACCATTCATCCACATGTCCATTATGTATGCATGGCCGAATATGATGAGAAATTGGTTCTCCCCCTTGTATTTTCAACAGAATGCATTGATAACACACTTGGGCAGGTTCTTAGCATTCATGGTCTAAAGCAGTTAAGAATAGCTGAAACGGAAAAATATGCACATGTTACTTTTTTTCTAAATGGAGGTATTGAGCAGCAAAATCCCGGAGAGGATAGGTTATTGGTCCCATCTCCTAAAGTGGCTACTTACGACCTTAAACCAGAGATGAGTGCTTATGAGGTCACTGATCGTCTTGTGGAACAGATCATGTCGGGCTCATACGACGTCATAATAGTTAATTATGCTAATATGGATATGGTAGGCCACACAGGTTTCTTCGATGCTGCAGTAGAGGCGGTACAAACCGTTGATACATGTGTGGGAAAAGTAGTGGATGCTGTTATGGGATCGGGTGGGTCTGTAATCATTACTGCTGACCATGGCAATGCTGAGAAGATGATGGATATTGTTTCAGGTGCTCCCCATACGGCCCATACATCTAATCCAGTGCCTTGTATCTATGTCTGCGATGAACCTGGCCTGCAGCTTAGTAAAGGAAAGTTATCAGACATTGCGCCCACTATGCTTGAGATATTGGGTATCCCCCAACCAATGGAAATGACGGGCAGATCGCTTATTAAAAAATGACCTTAGAACCATTGGTCCAGAGTTCTTTGCCCAAGTCTACTGATCTTTTCCAGCCTTTCGCAGGCTTTCATAACCCTTTCTTTTGAAAAGTCATGTTCATGGCAAAGGAAATCAATGATCTTATTTGTTTCAGGTTTTTTCCATTCAAGAGTGTAATCATCTGTTACAGAAGGGTTTAAAAAAATGTCCTTTATTTCCTGTAGGTTCTCTATATCTCGTCCGATCGCCTGCAGAACATTTTCAATGTTTCTGTGTTCTTTTATAAGTTTCAATGCTTTTTTAGGGCCTATCTTCTCAAGTCCTTTATTATAATCTGTCCCTACGCATATTGCAACATCAATAAGCTGCTCACGATCGATCCCAAGCTCTGTTAAGTTCCCTTTAAGTTCCATTATCTCAGGTTTGACGTCCACAAAAATGTTCTTCTTCGGCAATTTACGTTTACCAGTTATTGTGAGATTCCTCACTACAAAAGGAGCTCCGAAAAGCAATGAATCATAATCCTGTGAAGCTACATAGTTTGCATCTCCTCGTTTTACCATGTGAGCAGCCTGGCTTTCTCCTTCTGAGGGGGCATCAACCCAGGGAATGCCCATGGTCAAAAGAAGCCTTCTGGAATCTTCAACTATT
>JAHFZE010000279.1 GCA_020854785.1 Methanomethylovorans sp. | reverse complement strand
GCATCGATAAAAGAATGGGACCAGGGGTATAAGACATGATAAGAGTAGGAGTGATTGGCGTAGGTTCCATGGGAAAGAACCATGTGAGAATATATAGTGAGATGGAAGGCGTTGAGCTGGTTGGTATCTCTGATGTGAACCAGGCACTTGTCGAAGAACTTGCACATACTTTCAAGACCACAGCTTATACGGATTATAGGAAGCTGCTGGCCCAGGGACTGGATGCAGTGAGTATTGTGGTACCCACCAAAATGCATACAGATGTAACATTGGACGCTCTGGATGCCGGAGTTAATGTCCTTGTGGAAAAACCTATAGCAGACACACTTGAGAATGCGGATCTGATGATAAAGCGTGCAAAGGAAAAAGGATTGATGCTCATGGTTGGGCATATCGAAAGGTTCAATCCGGCCGTCATCAGGCTCAAGCAGATCATAGATTCAGGATTATTAGGGAAGATCGTGTCCATATCCACCAGGAGGGTGGGTGCCTATAATCCCAGGATAAGGGATGTAGGTGTTATTCTGGACATTGGTGTGCATGATGTGGATATTATTTCTTATCTATATGGTAAGAAGATCGACCAGGTCTATACCATTGCAGGGGCGAACATTCATTCTTCTGAGGACCATGCATCCATACATCTGCGTTTCGATCATGATTATTCAGGTCTCGTGGATGTTAACTGGCTGACGCCACACAAAGTACGCACTCTCACCGCAGTGGGTGTTGAGGGTGTTGCATATCTTGATTATCTGAAACAATCTGTTGTGCTTCATGACAAGGAATGGGTGCGCGAGGCAAAAGTTGAGCCAAAAGAGCCGTTGCTCAATGAACTTCAATACTTTGTACGGTGTGTTGCCAATAACGAGGACCCCCATCCCAATGGTGAGGATGGAAAACATGCCCTTGAGGCATGTATGGCCGCGATAACATCATATCATGAAGAAAAAGTGATAGACATCTAATAATAAAAAAGGAAAGTGATCATAATGAGCGAGAAATTGATAAAGATACTTAAGGAAAAAGGGCCGATCAAGAAAATCGGTGTTATCGGTATGGGATATGTGGGTATCCCTGCAGCTGCACTGTTCGCAGATGCTCCGTGTTTTGATCATGTGCTGGGTTTTCAGCGAGCTTCATCCTCATCCGGATATAAGATCGATATGCTCAACAAGGGGGAAAGTCCTCTAAAAGGCGAGGAGCCAGGACTTGAGGACCTGCTGCAGAAGGTAGTAAAAGCAGGCAAGTTCACCTGTACATCTGACTTCTCAAGGATAAGCGAGCTTGACGCTGTTACATTAGCTATACAGACACCTTTCGAGGACCCAAAAAGCCTCTTGCCGGACTTTACCGCACTTATCGAGGGTATAAGGAACGTTGGTAAGCATCTCAGGAAAGGCATGCTTGTAGTACTTGAATCCACCATTACTCCGGGTACCACCGTAGGCATGGCAAGGGAGATCCTGGAAGAGGAATCAGGTCTTGTTGCAGGCGAGGATTTCGCACTGGCACATGCACCGGAGAGGGTAATGGTTGGAAGGCTTTTGCAGAACATCAGGGAGCATGACAGGATAGTAGGCGGAATTGATGATGTATGTACCCAGCGTGCAGTTGAGCTATATACTCCCGTGCTGACCAAGGGTAAGGTAATACCCATGACAGCCACTGCTGCAGAGGTCACCAAGACCGCTGAGAACACTTTCAGGGACCTGCAGATAGCTGCTGCGAACCAGCTTGCTCTGTACTGTGAGGCCATGGGCATCAATGTATATGATGTACGTGCCG
This sequence comes from Methanomethylovorans sp., assembly GCA_020854785.1. Lineage (GTDB taxonomy): Archaea > Halobacteriota > Methanosarcinia > Methanosarcinales > Methanosarcinaceae > Methanomethylovorans. The sequence goes on along the minus strand of JAHFZE010000279.1, from coordinate 877 downwards.
GTATTGCGAGCCTTAAAGGCGAGGGTATCACACGGGCTATACTGTATCCGGGAGCAGGTGTTGGTGGACACTGTCTGACAAAGGATACCTACCATCTGGAGCGAGGTGTCACCCTTGGTGTAGAACCTCTGGACTATCCTGAGAATGCCGAATCCATCTATGTGCTTGCCAGAAGGGTCAATGACTTTATGCCAAAACATATGTTCAACCTCACGGTCAAGGCTCTGGAAAGAATAGGTAAAACGCCTAAAGGTATCAAGATCGCTATGTTGGGCTGGGCATTCCTGAACGATTCCGACGATGCCCGTAACCCGCCATCAGAACCATACAGGGATATGGCTCTTGAGGCAGGCTGTGAAATAAATGTGCACGATCCTCATGTGGTCCACTATCCCGGCATAGATATACATGCCAATATCGATGAAGTGCTGACAGGAGCCGATGTGGTTGTTATCCTCACCGGCCACAAACAGTATTTCGGCCTGACCCCTGAACAGATAAAACAGAAGATGGGATCAAAACAGCCCGTGATCATCGATGGTCGTAATGTGGTGGATCCTGATAAGTTCATAAATGCGGGTTTTGTCTACAAGGGAATAGGCAGAGGAGATAAGAACAGCCACTCACTGAAGTGAGCTGCCTCCTTTTCCTTTTTTAATTGATCACAAGCCTGATAATCTTATATTTTTGTCTCAGTGAACTCCATTAGTCCTTCCCTGAGTGGCACTTTTGGTTTAAATCCAAGTATTTCCCTTGCTTTGGATATGTCAGAGCAACTGTATTTGATATCTCCAGGCCTTTCCGGCATATATTGCACCGGCACATCCACATCGAATATGTCCAGGATCATGTGTGCAAGCTCGCTTACAGTGGTGCT
>JAHFZE010000079.1 GCA_020854785.1 Methanomethylovorans sp. | reverse complement strand
TTTACTTCTAGAACAAACGAAGAACATCGGAATAAAACCTGTCATTGATCCTTTAATGAACATTGTAGCTTTATCTGTTCCAGAGCCGAAGAAGGTACGTAAAGAATTAGCCACTCAGTTTGGCTGGCAAGTTTCCATAACAAAACACCCATCTTCTATAAGGCTGGTTATAATGCCACATATAACTGAAGCAAATATTTTAAATTTTGTGAATGACTTAAAAATTGTCCTTCAGCAATTACAGTATTCTGAGATTAACATATAAATTAAGAGTAAATTAAGAGTATGAAAAGAATCGCCTCTGACAATCTATACTCTAAAAGGTCTATAATTTTTGACGGGACCGGTAACATATCCTGGGAAACTAACGGATTTTAATGCGCCTTTAAACGTATTGTAAAGACCCAAGATATGTTCCGGTTACAAATTGAGGGGATGGACCAGATTTTAGGAATTGGTGGCACCTGGCCTTGAAACTTGTAAGGCGTGTATTCACCAATCCTTTACATACTTCTTAGTAATCCCTCAGGAAATATAAAATAGGGCCAAGCTGGGTGAAAGTATTAAATTAGCAACACGCTAATAAGATAAACATAAATATGAATATATCACACAAGGTTAACCATGAAAACATCGTTTCAAATAGGGACAATTCTTGGCATACCCATTAAATTACATATTACTTTTTTGTTCATACTACCTATATTTGCCTTAGTCTTTGCTACAAATCCTGCTCCTTTTGGTTTCCAGGACCAGTCTACTCCAACAATAAACTATCTGCTGTCCTTTACAACTACAATTCTTTTGTTTTTCTGCGTACTTCTGCACGAACTTGGTCATTCTTATGTGGCCCAAAGATATGGTGTGGAAATAAAAGACATAACGTTGATGCTTATTGGTGGAGTCTCGTCGATGGAGGAGATTCCTAGAAATCCATCTCAAGAGCTTAAAATGGCTTTTGCAGGCCCCCTTGTGAGCCTTATTATTGGTTTTACCATTCTCTTAGCAAATTTCCTTGTCTCTTCCATGGTAGTTCCTTATGCAACAACACCTATTTACATGATGTTCAATATTCTGGGTACTATTAACATAGTTCTAGGTCTTTTTAATCTCCTGCCGGCTTTTCCAATGGATGGAGGTCGTGTTCTTAGGGCATGGTTTGCTAAAAGGATGAACTACATACAAGCTACCCACTATGCTGCTTCAGTAGGCAAGATCTTTGCTTTTCTTATGGGTATAGTGGGACTTTTTTATAACGCGTGGCTGATATTAATAGCGTTTTTCGTTTACATAGGCGCTTCTGAAGAAGACAGGTCCACAACAGTTACTGTTACCCTCGAAAAATATTCGGTAGCTGATGTCATGGGTCGGGAAGTTACTTCAGTGTCTCCCCATATGACCATTGAAGATCTGCTACATTTTATGTTCGAGCATAAGCACATGGGTTACCCTGTTATGGAAGGTAATAATTTAAAAGGCATTGTTACTTTGAGCGATGTGCATAAAGTGCCTCCTCTTGAAAGAGCGGTCTTACAAGTAAGAGATATCATGACCACAAGGGTTATTTCGTTGACCGAGGATGCCAAGGCGGCAGATGCCTTTAAATTGATGATGTCAAATAATATAGGAAGAGTACTGGTTGTGGATTCCAATGGTTCTGTAGCAGGTATTCTCTCCAGGACAGACCTTATGAGGGCAATGATGCTGGCTAATGAACAGTTATGATCAGATGATGAAGGAAAATATAATGAGCTTAAAAACATTTGAAAGATCAATCGTTGTTGCTTCAGCCAATAGTTTGTGGAGGTATGTATTGTGACAAGTCCATATCACGAAGATAATCCAAATATTCCTGCTCCACATCCAAACAACAGTACCACTTCTTCAAGAGACCTTGTTTATAGTTCGGACTCTTCCAGTAATTCAGATACCATGATAACTGACACATGTTCTGCTGAAAGCCAGCAGGATTGTTATGACATGTTCTCTCCTTCTTCGGGAGACCATCAGATCATAGAACCTTCCAGGATAATCATTATAGGTACAGCCCATGTATCTGAAAAGAGCGTTGCAGAGGTCAATGAAGCTATAGAAAGGGAAAAACCTGATATTGTTGCTGTAGAGTTGTGCAAACCCCGATACGATAGTCTCAAAGGCAAAACCACCGACAATGAGGTTCCTATCAAGGAGATCCTCAAAGGCGGCAAGATATATCAGTATATGATACATATGTTGCTGGCCCATGTGCAGAAAAAGTTCGCTGATGAGATGGGAGTCCAGCCTGGCGCTGAGATGATCAAGGCAATAGATGCTGCTGAAGCACATGGGGCACGAATAGCGCTCATCGACAGAGATGTGCAGGTCACATTGCAGCGATTCTGGAGCAAAATGGGTTTCGTAGAGAAATTAAAGATGCTTGCAGGTCTAGTAGCAGCTGTTCTGGGTATCGGTGGCACTAAGGACATCGATATGGACACGATCACGAACCAGGACATAGTTACAATGCTGGTGGAAGAGTTCCGTGGCACTTCTCCTAATGCTGTAAAGGTGCTTATAGATGAAAGGGATGCCTATATGGCCTCAAATCTAATAAGGCTTGCATCTGGTGGTGGAAAAAAGATCATTGCTGTAGTAGGTGCAGGTCATCGGGCAGGAATACAAAATTATCTAATGCACCCTGAAACCCTCCCAAGGCCAGAATCAGTAGAGGTGATCCCAAAAAAAAGGTTCAGTTTTTTTAAGATCTTTGGCCTTATAATGCTGGCCATTCCTCTTGCAGCCTTTGCACTTTTGCTAATTTCAGGCGTATCTATGGAAACCCTTGGTATAGTGTTCATCTGGTGGTTTCTCATCACCGGAGGTTTAAGTGCCCTGGGCACTGCACTGGCACGAGGCCATCCTTACTCTGTACTAACATCCTTTTTAGTGGCCTGGATGACTACCCTTAATCCAGCTGTGGCTGCTGGCTGGTATGCCGGGCTCAGAGAAGCGAAATATCGCAATCCTACCACAAAGGATCTGAAAAATCTCGTGGAAGCCGAATCAATGAAAGATATGATGAAGAATAATTTCTTCCGTGTCCTTCTTGTGACATCTCTGGCCAATCTGGGAGCTATGGCTGGAAGTATTGTGGGCGCTTATGTGATACTCCAGATACTGGGCATTGAAGCTAAGGATTTCCTTGAGTCGGCATTGCATGCAGGCATGACCGTAATAGGTCTATAACATTTTCAAAAAAAAGAAAGAAAAAGTTCAGCTTCAGAAGAGGTCGTGAAGTCTGAACTGGTATTTTCCGAGTTTTCCATCGTAGTTACCGGCAGTGATCTTCTTAACACCAGGAACTGTCACAGCTGCCTTGATACCAACGGCCATTGCTTTCTTGATGGCTTCTTCACTGACACCATTTATGACTATCTCGTAAACTGATCTCACATCTGCCGGGATCTGGGTGTCTGGTACCTTGTCTCTGATGGACGGACAGTATTTTTCGTTAGCTGTAGCCTTCATAAATTTGGCATACTTGTTGGAACCTGCCTTAGAGCCGCTTGCAACAATACCTCCGGGGAAAGGAGTGATCGTGCCTTCAAGTTCCTTAATAGCGTCAACAGCAACCTCTGCGGCTGTCAGAGCACTCATCTGGCTGTCTCCAAGTATGAAGAAGTTGCCACCGGCAATACCGGATACTGCACCGATGTTCTCTTCCACAAGGAAGTCTCCCTCCATGAGGGGTATGCTGTGTATCTTACGGCCAGCGATCTCTTTCTGGGACTCCATACCGTCACCGAAGAACTTGAGCTTAAGGCCTATATTGAACTGTTTCTCAGATTCAGGCATACCGTTGAACACTGCCGTAGTGGGGGCGGTCAGGACACACTGTCCGAGCCTTTCTAGGAGTTGGTGTTCCAGTGCATCAAATTTGAAACTGCAGATCTGGATATACACACCAGGTCTGCCATCAGGTGTCTCTTCGCACGTTGCGAATCTTTCGATACCTGCTTCTGCAGGGCACATGATAACGGAAGTACCAAAGCCTGTTGCTTCAGTAGCTGCGATCTCTGCCCAGCGTTTTGTGGCTGCTGTGATCAATACTCTACCTATCTTGATAGGAAAGGCCTCTGCAAAAGTGTCCTCTATTTCGACGCCATTGATTTCCATAGTGATCCCTTTTGAAATTTCTGAAAGATATATCCGGTACATATGTCCAGACAATGGTTCCTGGTAACAGGAAACAGATACTAAAAGTATCTCTTAGTAGAATAAAGTTGCAGTACATATAATCTTCGAGTATGGAAAGGCGTTAAAAGTAATTACTGTTAATAAAATTACTGGTCATGAACTATCTTTTCAGTCGATAGACAGGAATTTTGCATTGATAGCTACGATGATGGTACTCAGGGACATGAGTACGGCCCCGGCAGCAGGAGACAGCATTATTCCTTGTTCATAAAGTATGCCTGCAGCAAGGGGTATTGCTACAATATTATATCCTGTGGCCCAGAATAGGTTTTGCAACATCTTTCTGTATGTAGCCCGGGAAAGACTGACAATGGAAGCAACATTCTTTGTATTGCTTTTGACCAGTATTATATCCGCAGTTTCCACTGCAATATCGGTACCTGCACCTATAGCTATTCCTATGTCTGCCTGGGCAAGGGCGGGGGCATCGTTCACACCATCTCCCGTCATGGCAACCACAAGACCTCTTGCTTGTACCTCCTTTATCTTGGCAGCTTTTTCCTGTGGCAGCACCTCTGCAAAGTATTCGTCAAGTCCCGTTTCCTCAGCAACCCATTTTGCAACCTGTTCATGATCACCGGTAAGCATCATGCATTTGATCCCCATTTCTTTAAGGGTCTTGACAGCCTGTTTTGCTTCGGGTCTGATAATATCGGCCAATGCAATGGCACCTTTCACTTTTCCCTCGATCATTACGTAAACAACTGTCTTACCTTGTAATATGAGCTTGCTTATAATTTCATTTTCGATAATGATGCCCTGTTCCCTCAGGTATCCAGGACTGACCATCTTCACCTCTTTTCCTTCCACAGTTCCCTGCGCTCCTTTTCCGGGAATGGACAGGAAATTATACACTTTATATACATCTTCCACAGATGCTGCTATACCCCTGGCGATCGGATGTTCAGAGTTAGCTTCCACAGATGCTGCATATTTCAATAATTCTTCTTCCTTTATCGTAGTGTCCAAAATAATTATCTCTGTCACACCAAACTTGCCAGTGGTCAACGTACCGGTCTTGTCAAAGATAATGGCATTTAGGTTCCGTGCATTCTCAAAGGCCACACGGTTCCTGATAAGCAGGCCATTACGAGCTGCGAGTGCGGAGGATATGGCAACTACAAGGGGTATTGCAAGCCCCAGGGCATGAGGACATGTTATTACCATTACAGTGACAGCTCTCTCCAGAGCGAATGCGAGGTCCATATCCATCAACTGTGACCACACCAATAAAGTGATAGTTCCGCCTGTAAGGGAGATGATCGTAAGCCACTTGGCTGCTCTATCTGCCAGATCCTGTGTATGGGATTTACTTTCCTGAGCTTCCCTGACAAGTGCCACTACCTGGGAAAGAAAAGATTCTGCTCCAGTTTTCTTCACTTCGATCGTTATGGCTCCTTCACCATTTACAGCCCCTCCAATTACCTCATCACCCTTCACTTTCGTGACTGGTCTTGATTCTCCAGTGAGCATGGCTTCGTTAACAGATGTATCTCCATGAATTACGACCCCGTCTGCAGGTATCTTCTCTCCTGGTCTTACAAGCAGTGTATCACCGGCTATGATCTCTTCCAGCGGGATATCCCTCACATTTCCCTGCTCATCAACCTTATGAGCATCAGCTGGGAGCAATCTGGCCAGTTCTTCCAGTGCTTTTGAAGCTCCCATCACAGAACGCATCTCAATCCAGTGGCCCAACAACATGATATCGATAAGTGTAGCCAGTTCCCAGAATAAGATCATCCCCATCAGGCCAAGAACGACCAGACTACTATAGATATATGCCACTGTTATAGCTACAGCTATCAGGGTCATCATACCGGGAGCATGTGAAGCCAGTTCTTGCCTGATACCCACAAGGAAAGGCCGGCCACCATAGAAGAATATGATCGTGGAAAGCAGGAACAGTATATAAATATCACCTCTAAAGGAGGGTACTGCTATCCCAAAAACTTCAAAGAGGAATTCACGGATAATGGGAGACAGTAAGAGCACGGGGATGGTGATAATGGCAGAGACAAAGAACCGTTTCTTAAAATCTGCCACCATCATTGCATGGTGTCCTGCATGGATACTATGCTTATCCTGTGAATCATGTTTTCCATTCATGTCTTGTTTTTCATGTTGTGAACTATTTGGTTCCTTTTTAGGTGGTTCATCTTCGATTGCCTGCTGCCCAGCATTGTGATGCTTATGTTCATGTATTGGCATCTTATCATCTTCCATGTGCCTCACCCCCCTTTATCCTATTCTACTTTTTAGTAATCCTACTATCAGATGCCCAGTTTACTACGTTTGCTTTCTATATGTTCCATCATGGCATCGACAGCCTTTTTAGCATCTGTTTCCACATCCATTGATCCTCCAGTGACGTTCTTGCAGTCTTGGGTCAATAGTTTGACGAGCTTTGGAGCACCAGTGACAGTAGGTACAGGATTAACGTGTGTGTACAGGCCAAGTGCCAGAGCATATACTGCATCTATAGTAGCTTTCTGTTCCATATATTCCGGTGCTGTTGCCACTACTGGTAGATCAGGCAGCGGTACACCACCTAACGCAGACGATATCGAACCAAGCAGATCTGCCAGCCTTCCTGTATCAGTACATGTGCCAAAGCTAAGTACTGGAGGCATTCCGAGCTTCTCACATAATCCTTTTAGTCCGGGTCCTGCGAGTTCTTGTGCCTCAAGGCTGCATAGCCCACCAACCTGCATTGCCGCATTACCACAACCCATGGAAAGTACCAGCACATCTCTGGCAATAAGTTCCTTTGCAATGTTCAGGCTATGGCAATCCTGCCCGGAATCCCTCAGAGTAGTACAGGATACCAGGCCTGCAACGCCTCTTATTGTTCCATCCTTAATAGCATCCAGCAACGGTGCTATGCTACCTCCAAGAGCCTCCGTTATACTCTCTGATGAAAATCCCACCACAGCTTCATTTATCGGAAGACCCGTCACTGCTGATACGATATTCCTGCGTTCACTGAAGTTATCTATAGCCATCTGCAACAACTGGGCAGCTTGCTCACGCGCCTTCTCGGGCACATAATCTATCCTTTCATCAATCTCTTCGAAAGAGACCAGATCGCTTACAGGTATAAGTTTGAAATGATATTTTTCAGCATACAGCGGATCTATAGGCATGGAGCAGTTCATATCCGCAACGAACAGGTCTATACAGCCACTGGCCATGACTGCTTCCTGCATGATCCAGTTTCCAGTATACCCGAAGAACACATCGTCCATTTCCCATCTCTGGATCATTTCCTGGCCAGTTTCAATATTCGCGATTATACGCATTCCTTTTGCTCCAGCAGCACGTGCCTTGTCCTGCCATGCTTTTTCCCGTGCCAGCTGCACCATTGCGAATCCCAGGAAAGGTTCATGGCCGTTGGGTAGGATGTTCACATATTCAGGGTCAAGTACTCCCAGATCGACTCTCATCTTATGCGGCCTAGGTAAACCGAAAAGAATGTCCTGGCAATATTCATTGACTATCTGGCTCTGATAACCCATAGCTATCCCTAAGCGCATGGCTTTGAGAGCCAAGCTTACATAATTTCCGTCAACGTTAGTGAGGGACGAGCTTGTCGTTCTCATGATCTCGCTGTGGATACCATCTGGAAAAATTCCCAGTTTTTTCCATACTTCTCGGCGCTCTTGTGGAGCCAGTATCTCCACTATCCTGCTATGTTTTCCATACTCGCTTCTGAAATCTGCTTCCACGAAATCGCATAGCTTCAAGGCCACTTCGTTATCATCGCCTGATGTATCAATGCCGAGCCTTGCAGCAAAGTTCCTGAGCTTTTCCGTTTCTTTGATCTTAAAGGGAGTATTTCCAAGAGCTGTGGCTCTAAGTGTCTTTATGGTCTGTTCTGTATGGTACTGATAAGTTGAAGCCCCCATAACATTACGTAGCAGCATCATGCGCATGGCCATGCCATCAGCGGTGATACCACAGACACCTCTTTTATCCTTTTCTGCATTTGCTCTGCAAGGTCCGTTGGAACACAGGTCACAACGTATTCCTGCCTGGCAGAAATTACAGCGCCTGTCAGGATCTCCCCCCATTCCCTGCGCCTCATATCTATCCCAGATGTTGTTCATTCCATCTTCTTTTATTCTTTCGTATACTTTCCTTACTGATGTATGACAGGATATCCTATCTGCTTCCATTGTTCTTCCTCCCTACGATCCCAGGCTGCAGACTAATGCTCCAGCTATTAATAGTCTGGGAATGAGATTTGAAATATCTATCGATATAAATAGGTATGAATAGATACGATAATTTTGTATCAGATCCTATCTCCGCAATATTTGCAAAAACATGCGTCTTCATCATGGCCATCTTGGCCGCACTTTGAGCATATAAGCTTTTTACGCTTCTTTTTTTTCTCTTCCATGGAAACCAGGGACATTTCACTGGTCACTATCCCTGTAGGTACAGCTATGATGCTGTAACCCAGTATCATGATAAAGGCAGCAAGAGCCCTGCCTAATGTTGTTTGTGGTACGATATCCCCGAATCCCACTGTAGTAATGGTCACTATGGCCCAATATATGCTACTGGGGATACTGGTAAAACCATGCTTTTCGCCCTCGATGAGGTACATGAAAGAACCCATTATAATAACCAGTGTCAATACAGTGAACATGAATATGATGATCTTTCGGCTGCTTGCGCGCAATGCTCTTAGTAGCAGTTCAGTCTCACTGATATACGGTACCAGCTTCAATACCCTGAATATCCTTAACACACGCAGCACTCTGACGACCAGTAGGAATTGGCTTCCAGGCAATATGAGGCTTATATATGTAGGAATTATGGAAATCAAGTCCACTATTCCAAAAAGACTGGTTGCATAGGTTCTTTTACTTCTGACACAGGTAAGGCGTAGCAGGTACTCAATGGTAAAAAGAATGGTAAAGGACCATTCCAGTCCATGCAGTACAGTGCCGTATGTGTCCCTCAGGGAACTAATGCTATCCAGCATTACTACAATGACACTCAGGACTATACTGATGATGAGGAGGATATCAAAATTTTTTCCAGCCCTTGTATCAGCTTCAAAGATCACATTATACAGCCATTTTCTCCATTCCGGGCCTTCTGGTCGGTTCTCTTTTTCCCTTAATAAAGTGACCATTGTTTCACCTTTCAGAAATACTCGAACAAGCTTTTTTGTCCAACATTTTGCTGTAGGTTACCCACTCTCACACCTATCCTCCGAAAGTTCATGCTGCTTTCATGAAGGAACTGCAACATAATCTCTCTTGCAGTCTCATGCAGGATACCTTTGTCAGAGACCGCATGGTTGAGAGTTCGGCTTTTAGTCGCCATCCTGAAGTTTGAGAAGATGACGGTTATAGTAACGGACCTGAAACTCACCTTTCTTGAAATGGTTTTGTTGATAACATCATCCACAAGCTCGTCCATAAGGGAAAATATCTCGTTATCATTTCTTGTATCCTCTTTCAGGGAAGCCATTCTACCTATCTGGTCCGTGGCAGTTCTCTCGGTGACAGGTGCTTCATCTATGCCAGATGCGGCTTTTTTGAGCCAAATGCCTCTGTTCTTACCAAACTCTGCGATGATCTCCTGAGCATCATAGGCTGCAAGCTGGCCGATAGTTTCAATGCCCATTTGCTGGAGCTTCTCTTCAGTCACTTTACCAATGCCCCAGAGCTTTTTCACAGGCATGGGATTTAAGAAACCTGTAACGTCTTCCGGTTTCACGAATGTAATTCCATCAGGTTTTTTGAAAGAAGAAGCCATCTTGGCTATGAGCTTGTTAGGACCAATGCCCACGGAACATGTGAGCTTTTCATATTCCAGGATGTCGTGCTTGATCAGCATGCCAATATCCTGTGCCTTTTCATAGCTTCCACCACAATTCTGTGATATTTCCAGAAATGCCTCATCAATGCTTATCTTTTCGAAGGATTCCTCACTATCTGCATGAGAGCGCAATATGCCCATGACACGTGCTGAAACCTCCTCATAGAACTCTTTGCGCACAGGAAGAAAGACAGCATCAGGTTTCAGAGATCGAGCCTGTCGGCAGGGCATTGCTGAACGTATACCGGCTTTTCTCGCGATATAGTTGGATGTGCTTACTGCCCCTCCTTCTTCACCCCGGTTCGAGTACATGCACACGACTACTGCTTTATCTTTGAGGGAAGGTTCTTCACGCTCTTCGATAGCAGCGTAGAAATAGTCCATATCCACATGTATTATCACACGTTCCATTTATAGGAAAAAGGGTGGGGTAGTTTTTATGATTAACCCATCTGTTAAAGTATTGTATCCCTGCAGTCCACATAGAACGTACTGAGGTCCGGGAGTTTTTGTGAAATATATATGTGCAGATTTGATCTCTTCTGTATGTTTTCCATCTCTCTGATAAGTTTGGTTGCTATATCTTTTCTACGAAAAGCCAGATAGACGTGACTTCAGTAAATATAATAGTTTTGGAGATAGATGGTATATTTGAACAAAATAAATTGTATTGATTATTAGTAAGAAAATAGAATCTTTTTAGTAAATATTCTAAAAATTATGTTATAATTTATATTTTTTCAGCAAACTTTTAATACAAAATTATATATAGTATTAATAGGAAATAGGTATCCATATGTCGACTGATATTTTGTTCAGAAGATATTTATACTAATGCATAGTTAATAAACTCTTAAATGGGTTAACATTGGTCATTGATTTCCAAAAAAAAATTTGAGGTATGCTAATGGAAAACATAAAAACCAGTATAGTCAATTACCTGAAAGACAATTCTTTTATGGACAAGAACACCGAGTTGGAAGATGCTGATTCTCTCACTCAGAATGGAATTATAGATTCGATCGGTCTACTTGAATTGTTGGACCATATAAGTGAAAAATATTCTATTGAGATCCCTGAAGACATGCTGATCCCGGAAAATCTGGATTCACTGCAGGGACTAACTAATATGATAACCAATCTTACAAAGTGAGATAATGAAGATAGATGCATATCTTACAGCACATGCCGGAAAAACACCTTCTCGCATTGCCCTGGAAGAGGGAAATAATTCTGTCTCATACGAGGCTCTTGAAGCTAGTGTCAATGATATTGCTTCATCAATGAGGGAATTCAGGCATTGTAGGTTTGCAATATTAGAGGAGATGGGGATCCAGTACGTAAAAATGCTTATGGCGGTGTATAGGTCGGATAATATTGCTATACCTATGCCGATAGAAATGCCTAGGATAAGTTTAGAAAAGATCCTCGATAACTCTCATGTCAGGAACATAATTACTACAGAGGTACAATATTCTAAATTCGGGGAAAGCTTTTTTGAGCGTTTTGGGACCGTTATCATCGTTTCGGATGACAAGCCGGTTAGGTACATACGCAAGGAATTCTCGATAGAATCAAATCACCCGGAACTTAAACTGGTATTATATACTTCAGGCACTACTGGTACTCCAAAAGGTGTCATGTTAAGTGACAAGAATCTTACAACAAATGCAGCATCTATTATAGAGATACTTGGTCTGACCCCTGGTGATAAAGGAGCATTGGTAATATCCCCACACCATGCTTTCGGAAATTCGATAATTAACTCCCATTTGATGGCAGGCGGATGCATTGCAATGGGAAATATGAAATTCATAGGTTCGGTCTTCAGTTTAATAGAGTCTGGTGTGACTGTATTTTATGGAGTGCCCAGTACGTATCGTATACTTCTGCGCTATCCAGACCGTTTCAAAAAGGCATTCTCCAATGTCAAGATCGCTGCATCAGCAGGCGGCGGGATGACCAAGCAAATAGTCCGAAATATCAAGGAACTGGTTCCTGAAATTGAAATACTGCCGATGTACGGCCAAACCGAAGCTACAGCACGGCTTGCATATGTACCCAAAGAAGATGTAGAAGAGTTTATTGAAACGATAGGCAAACCAATCCCTGGTGTCATTTTGGATGTATTTGATCCTAAAGGACAGTCAGTTGGACCAAACGTCACAGCTGAACTGGTTGCCAAAGGCGATAACATATTGCTGGGATATCTTGATGATGAAATTGCTACCAAAAAGAAGATCATGGACGGATGGATGTACACCGGGGACCTTGCACAGAAACTGCCCAATGGATACTTCAAACTGATGGGACGCAAGGATGACCTCGTCAAAATAGGCGACCATCTTGTGAATCCGAGAGAAATCGAAAAAACGATCGAGAACAATAATAAGGTCTCAGCGGTCTTCGTTGTACCTGTAGCCCATGAACTTATGGGGACAGCGATATGTCTTATGGTCATACCTGAACCAGAAACAGACATTGATACTCTGTTCAAGTTCTGTCGTAAAAATCTTCCTGCACACTTATACCCAAAAGAGATTCTCTTTATTGACCACCTACCCTTAACTGAAAATGGTAAGATATGCAATCGATTGATCATAGAGGAATACCAAAATGTCAAAAACTGTATGTAAAAAATGCATCCTGGATTCTGAAATGCCAGGGATAACTATCAATGAGGACACAGGCCTCTGTCATTTCTGTGAAACATTTAAACCTCTTACTGAATCTGATAAGGATAAATACCTGGCAGAGATGGAAGAGATCTTTGACCGGATCAAGGGTAGGGGTGAATATGATGTTATATATGCACTATCTGGTGGGAAAGATTCATCATACACGCTCTATAAGCTCAAAAAAGATTATCCATTCCTGAAAGTCTTGGCTGTCCTCTTCAATAATGGCTTCATATCTGATAACGCGATCGAAAATGCCAAGAAGATGTGCGAGATCACAGGGTCCGACTATTATGAACTCAAGATGGATAGGCAGCAACTATGCAGCACTTGGAAAAAAGCGGCAGAATCTGTAGATGCATTCCCTAAACTTGCTAAATACAGAGCAAGTGATATCTGCAACACCTGCATCAGTATCATCAAGCAGAAGCTAATAGAATATGCCATTGCCAGAAATGCACCTGTAATAATATTTGCTTTTACAGCCGGACAGGCTCCTAATCCTATAATCAAGTTAAACTATAATTTCATCAAGTTGTCAAGAAACCTTTTTGAAAAACAGCTTGAGAAAATTGGTAT